>CAOJXI010000241.1 GCA_948465665.1 uncultured Clostridia bacterium
TCCTCTGGACTCTTCAAACCTTTTTAATCCGCCCCAGCCTGTACTCGTCTTAGCTCACTCCCGTAAATTTGCTTTATCGAATTTCTGTATTAAATAATGAACTATTTGTAAAGCTGGCGGCAAAAGGTTTGTATTTCCCTGTAGTATGGTGTATAATAAAACCGTTGTTCCCTTAGATTTCCAAAGTTAGTTAAATTTGTTTATTCCAGAATGAGAGGATTGCATGAAAACGAAATATACAGGAAAAGCCTGTGCAGCCTGCGGGAAAATTTTTAAAGAAAATGATGATGTGGTCGTATGCCCTGACTGCGGGGCACCCCATCATCGGGAGTGTTACAGCAAGGCTGGACACTGCGCCCTTGAGTCAAGGCACAAGGAAGGTGAAAAATGGAATTTAGATACTTCCAGTTGGGGTATGCGCCACGAGGAGATAATTGATGGCGATGCTCCGATGCGCTGCCCTAGATGTGCAACGTTATGTAAGCCTGGAACCCGTTCCTGTCCGGTTTGCGGTTCTAACCTGACAGTCCGTAATTCCAACTTGGACGACATGGTTCCGCCTTTAACAGAAGAAGAGCTGAAAACGATTAGAGAGCAGATTTTTGAGGAAAAATCAAAGGAGGATGTTGAAGGGAACAGCCAGAACCGGGAAATTCCCCGGCAAAATTATGATTCCCGTTACTCAGCCCATGGCGGGGGAGGGTTTCAAAATCCACCGCCCAGCTGGAACCAACCCAATATGCCGCCCATTCCGCTTAACCCTATTACAACGCCTTATGGCGGCGTTGCGCCAGAGGAAGAAATTGAAGGGATACCAGCGCGGGATTTGGTTTTATATGTTGGCCCTAATTCCCATTATTATCTGCCGCGTTTTAAATTGTTTGCTAACAGGGGCGGGAAGGTTCAGTGGAATTGGTCTGCATTTTTCTTTCACTTTATTTATTTCTTTTATCGGAAAATGTATCTGCTCGGCGGTATTTTTTTAGCAGCGTATTTGCTGATCCAGCTTCCGCTGTTTTTGGTTCTGCCGGATTATGTAAATTATTTATATGACACGCTTACTTCTGGCAGCATGTTTACCTCTGTGCCTGCATCTGTACAGTGGTATATCAATTACAGCTACATTTCAAATTTCATTCTTTTAGCTCTGGGAACCTTTTCCTCTTTGACAGCAAACCGTTTTTACTTTAAAAAGGTTTTAAAGGACGTAGGTTTTCTGCGCCGCCAGTGGGCTGAACAGACTGGTAATAAAAAGGACAGGGAATTGGATTTAAGTGTAAACCAGCCGCCTTTCCATCAGCCGCCGGATTCGCAGAGCTATTTTTTGGCTTTAGCTCAAAAGGGAAGGGTGAATATGAAGGCTGTTATTATCCTTTTAGCTTGCGTTTCCTTTATTAATTTTGGACTTCCCATGCTTGCGGTGTTCTGGCTGATACAATAAAGTATTTGCGTTCCGCCTTTTTTGGGAGACAGAATGTTAAACGGGTTTTTATAACAATTATGGAAAAGACGAGGTGCAAACAAAGATGAGAGTACGAAAAGCGGTGATTCCGGCGGCAGGATTGGGCACAAGGGTTCTTCCTGCATCCAAATCCATTCCAAAGGAAATGCTCCCGATTGTGGACAAGCCTGCAATACAATATATTGTAGAGGAAGCTGTCGCGTCAGGAATTGAGGAAATCCTGATTATTACAAACCGTGGCAAAAGTGTAATGGAGGATCACTTTGACCGTTCCCCTGAATTGGAGGAACGGTTGCTGATTTCCAAACGGATGGATCTGTATGAAGAAGTAGTGCAGGTTTCCAAACTGGCCAACATCCAATATCTGCGCCAGAAGGAAACAAAAGGTTTGGGCCATGCGGTAAACTGTGCCAAAACCTTTGTTGGGGATGAGCCCTTTGCCGTTTTATATGGCGACGATGTCATTATTGGAGACATTCCCGCTACCCGCCAGCTTTGCAACGCATATGAAAAATATGGAAAGGGTGTTGCAGGCATCAAGTATGTCCCTGCTGAACAGATAGGGAAATACTGCACGCTGAAAGTGGAACCGCTGGAAGATAAAATTTTCAGCGTTACAGATATGATTGAAAAGCCTAAGCCGGAGCAGATTATTTCCAATTATGCTATTTTGGGCAGGTGTATTTTACCGCCTTCTGTGTTTGACATATTGGATGACCTTCCACCAGGGGCAAATGGGGAAATCCAGCTTACCGACGCTATGCAGAAAATTGCCCGTGAACAAGGGATGATTGGCGTTGTATATGATTCTAAGCGATATGACATGGGGAACAAGCTGGGCATCCTTCAGGCTACTGTAGAGGTAGGCGTTAAGCATCCTGAAATTGCAGAGGATTTTAAAGCGTATTTAAAGGAATTTGTTAAAACCTTATAGAAATATTTTGGCTGAATGAGCATAAAAGACAGGCAGCCTTGAATTTTTGTCCAAAAAAAGGATTGACAAAAGGAAAAACTTTTTGTATAATAATTGGCAATGCGGCATTTTGTCGTATAAACTCTTTGCCCTGATTTTTCCAGGGCCTAATGTCCAGAAGGAGGTGTCAAAATTGGCGAAGCAAAGTGGCCATTATGAGACGGTTATGGTGTTAAACACCAAGCTTGGAGAGGAAGCAATCCAAGCGCTTGTTGAAAAGTTCAAAACCCTGATTCAACAGAACGGTACTATTAACAATGTTGACGTTTGGGGAAAACGCCGGCTGGCTTATCTGATTGAGGACGAAACCGAAGGTTACTATGTCCTGATTGATTTTACCAGCAAGCCCGATTTTCCAGCGGAGTTGGACCGTGTGTACAAAATCACTGACGGCGTTCTCCGTTCCCTGATTACTGCAAAGCAGGACTGATTTTGAGAAGGGGCTGAATAGGGAATGATTAATAGAGTCGTTTTAATGGGAAGGCTGTGTGCAGAACCTGAACTCCGTCAAACTGCCAGCGGCATAGAGGTTTGTACTTTCTCGATAGCTGTACAGCGCAATTATGCTCCGCAGGGAGGGGAACGTGCCACTGATTTCATCAACATTGTTGTTTGGAGACAGCAGGCCAAGTTTGTCAGCAATTATTTCCATAAGGGAAATATGATTGCGATTGACGGGCGTATTGAAACACGTTCTTATACTGATCGAAACAATCAGAAGAGGACTGCTTTTGAGGTTGTTGCTGATAATGTTTCCTTTGTTGAAAGCAAAGCGTCCGCTTCTGCATCTGCTGGGAACAGTTTTGGAGGAGGAAATTCCTTTGCCGGAAATGCTGCTCCTTCTTATGAGCAGTCTCAACCCGTTCCTGCTGGAAATATGTCTCAACAGCCTGCTTCTAATTTTTCAAGCGGCGATTTTGGGGATTTCCAGGAGATTGATTCGGATGAGGACCTGCCTTTCTAATTCCGCAGTTCCCTTGAATGATTTTTCAGTCCATTTGAACTTTTTGATAGGAGGTTGAACTTATGGCTATGGATAGACCTGAAAGAAGCGAAAGACCCAGCCGCCCCAACCGTAAGGGCCGTAAAAAGGTTTGTGCTTTCTGCGTGGATAAAATTGAGGAAATCGATTACAAGGATATCAACCGTTTAAGGAAGTATATCACTGAAAGAGCAAAGATTATGCCCCGCAGAATGAATGGGACTTGCGCCAGGCATCAGCGCCAGCTTACGACTGCTATTAAACGCGCGAGACATATCGCACTGCTGCCGTATGTGAACGACTAAGATTTGTAGACAGCCATCCGATGGATGGCTGTCTTTTTTATAAAGCTCATTTGCGGGAGAGGGCTAAGATGAGTACAGGCTGGGGCGGATTAAAAAGGTTTCGGGTCCAGGGGGCTTTCCTAAAAAGCCCCCTGGTCGCGCCCGCAGGCGCGAAATACCCCAGCTTGCTGAAAGATAGCTTAAACCTTGCCTAAGAGGCTGATAACTAACCGCTTCGTCAGTATTTAAAATCAAAAGCCCGCTGGAATTG
>CAOJXI010000242.1 GCA_948465665.1 uncultured Clostridia bacterium
CCAAAGGAACTTTTTAGGAAAGTTCCTCTGGACTCTTCAAACCTTTTTAATCCGCTTTAGCTTGCGGTCATCTCAGGCTGTACCCGCGTCTTTGCTTTTATAAATATAGGACACATAAACCGACCAAAAAGGAGGAACTCAAAATGGTAATTGCGCCAAGCGTTACATTTTATGGCTGCTGTTTAGAGGCCGTTGAATTTTACAGCCGTGTTTTTCCAGTCGAATCCAAAACCGTTTTATTTTTCCGGGATATCCAGGGGCCCTTTGCAGGCTGGATCAACCCACAAAATGAAAACCTAGTATATTCCGCCCTGTTAAAATTCCGCGATGGTACAACAATAACCTTTAAGGATTCCCTAGCTATCATCTACCATAATGATGGCAGCCAGGGCAAAAACAAGGATAATACTATTTTTGAAGTCCTCGACCTGACCAGGGAAGAAATCCAGCATATATATTCAGCCTTTATGCAGGACAGCGCTGTTTCCAATATAGCCCTTGGCCCGCGTCCAAACAACCAGCTATATGCCAGCCTGATTGACCGGTTCGGCATATGCTGGAATTTAACAGGTTCCATTGACTGAATGTTTTTGTAGTTATCGTGTAAAAATAGGTGACAAGATGGAGCTGCCGATGTATAATAGCATCTGAACATTTCAGGAACGCCTCCAGGAAGGGGTTCCGTCAAAAACTAATTGAAAAGGTGTAAGGCATAAAAATTTTTATAGGGCAGGGCGTCATTGGATTGCCCTGACCGCTGTTGCCTGCCCTTTTCAGAAAGCGGGGGCTTGTATTGAATATACAACAGAATCACCGCGTTTCTTCAATGAAATATGATAACCGTCCCATAGGGGTATTTGATTCCGGCCTTGGAGGGCTGACCGCATTTAAAGAACTGCGGAGACTGCTTCCGCAGGAGGATATTGTTTACTTTGGGGATACAGGCCGCCTCCCCTATGGCACTAAAAGCCGAGAAACAATTATCCGGTATGCTTCCCAAGATGTAGATTTCCTATTGCAGCACCAGGTAAAAATGATAATTGCCGCCTGCGGGACAGTAAGCGCCAATATTCCGAAAGATTTTACAAAGTTTCTCTCTGTCCCCTTTACAGGGGTAGTCACCCATACCTGCGCTGCTGCCTGCGCTGCTGCCAAGGGAGGGCATATTGGGGTTATAGCAACTCCAGCCACAATCCGCAGCGGCGCTTATGAAAAGCTGATCCATTCCCTTTCCCCTGAGACAAAGGTTACATCCGCCCCCTGCCCCCTGTTTGTGCCGCTGGTGGAAAGCGGGTTTATCCAACGGGATAACCCTGTTACCCGCCTTGTAGTGGAGCAGTACCTTTCCCCCTTGCGATGTTCCGGTATAGATGTATTAATTTTAGGCTGTACCCATTACCCCCTGTTGGCGGATGTAATTGGTGACTATATGGGAGAATCGGTTACACTAATTGATTCGGGCCGTTCTGCTGCCCTTTACGCCAGGGATTTCCTGTCTGAACAGGGACTTCTGGCATCCCATGACAAAGGCCCAGGCACAAATCATTTTTATGTCAGCGATTCAGCAGAAGATTTTTCTAAGGTTGCGTCGGTTTTCCTTGGGGAAGCTATCCGCGGGGAAGTATCCCGTGTAGCTGTCGGCTGAAATCCAGCAGCGTTTGCAGTTATAAGGAATTGGAGGGTCAACTGCTATGAAAAAGGACGTTTTAATTACCATTAAAGGCATACAGACCGTTGATGGGGAGCAGGATGTTGTTGAACTTACCACTACAGGCAGCTTTTACCGTAAAAATGAAACCTACTACCTCACCTATACGGAAGCGGAACCAAGCAGTTTTGAGGGCCAGAGAACCACTTTAAAGCTGGAAAACAGCCGGCGCGTTTCCATGATCCGGCATGGCGGTGAGGATTCCTCCCTGATAGTAGAACGCGGGGTACGTCATCAATGCTACTTTGATACTGGATTTGGAACTATGCTGATTGGGGTATCAGGAAGGAACATTGAAAATGATGTTACTGATAACGGCGGGAGCATCCATTTTCAATACTCTTTAGACGTAAACACTGCTCTTGCCAGTGTCAACGATGTATATGTTACAATCAAAACCTATGAAAGCTAAAGGCTTGTTTAAAAAATGACTGGAGGACTTTAAAACTATGACTAACTTAATTGGAGCGGCGTTCCAACAGGCGGAACAGCTTTTAAAAGACTCATTTACTGTTGCTATGGAAAAGGGGCGTCTGCCGCAGGGGGAGATACCTTCCTTTACCGTAGAAATTCCGGCGGATACATCCCATGGGGACTTTGCCTCCAACGCGGCGATGGTTTCCGCGAAAGCTTTTCGGAACGCCCCCCGGAAAATCGCGGAAGCATTATGCGAAAATTTAGCGCTGGAAAACAGTTTTTTTGACCGGTGGGAAATTGCAGGGCCGGGGTTCATTAACCTTTTCCTCAAGGAAGAGTGGTTCTCCCAAGCGGTAGAAGCCATATTAAGCGAAAAGGACGCTTATGGACATTCCGACTATGGCAAAGGCGAAAAGGTTATGATTGAATTTGTCTCTGCCAACCCCACCGGCCCTATGCACATGGGCAACGCCAGGGGCGGGGCCTTGGGGGACTGCCTTGCCGATGCGATGAAATGCGCCGGGTACGATGTGACAAAAGAATTTTATGTCAACGATGCAGGAAACCAGATTGACAAATTTGGGAAATCCTTGGAAGCCCGTTATTTACAAATCCACTTAGGGAAGGACGCGGTAGAATTTCCAGAGGACGGATATCAGGGCGAGGACATTCGGGAGCTGGCGCAGGAATATACCAACCTTTACGGGAATTCCCTTGTCAATGCCAGCAGCGATGAACGCCAGAAGGCGCTCCGTGAATTTGCACTGCCCAAAAACATCCAAAAAATGAAGGACGATTTGGAAAAATATCGGATTGTATACGATGTATGGTTTTCGGAAAGTTCCCTGCATGAAAGCGGGGCTGTAAAAGCGGCGATTGACACGCTTATCCAAAAAGGCATGACCTACGAACAGGATGGCACTGTCTGGTATAAAGCCACCAGTTTCGGGGCAGAAAAAGACGAAGTTTTAATCCGCGGGAACGGTATTCCTACCTATTTTGCGGCAGATATTGCCTACCACTATAATAAATTTGCAGTTCGGGGATTTCAGAAGGTGATTAATGTCTGGGGCGCTGACCATCATGGGCATGTTGCCCGGCTAAAAGGTGCTATGGATGCTATTGGCTTGGATGGGAGCAAATTAGACATCCTCCTTATGCAGATGGTTCGCCTGATGCGCGGTAATGAAGCTGTCAGGATGTCCAAACGTTCTGGTAAAGCAATTACATTGAGCAACCTTGTTGATGAAGTGCCCGTTGATGCGGCAAGGTTCTTCTTTAACATGAGGGAGCCTAACTCTACCCTGGATTTTGATCTGGATTTAGCTGTTGAACAATCTTCCTCAAACCCAGTTTACTATGTCCAATATGCCCATGCAAGAATTTGCAGCATTTTGAAAAATCTTGCGGCGGAGGGGATTCAGCCTGTTCAGGAAGCTGAAAAAAGGAACCTCAGCCTGCTGAAAACTTCCGAGGAACGGGAATTAATCCGGCTGTTGGCAAAGTATCCGCAGGAAATCATTGAAGCATCTAAAGCATATGATCCGGCAAGGATTACACGGTATACGCTGGATTTGGCAACATTGTTCCATAAATTTTATAATGCCTGCCGCGTTAAGGGCGAGGATAAGGAATTGATGCAGGCAAGATTGGCGTTGTGCCTGGCGGCACGGATTACACTACGTAATGCGTTGCAGCTCCTGAAAATTACCACGCCGGAAGTAATGTAAGAGCAAATTTGCGGGGGAAAGCTAAGATGAGTACAAGCTAGGGCGGATTAAAAAGGTTTC
>CAOJXI010000243.1 GCA_948465665.1 uncultured Clostridia bacterium
GGCGGGCTTCTTCCGCTTCGTCCAACTCCGCAGAGTTGGACAAAACCTCCAAGTTTTCGCTTTCAGCCATCCGGCAAACCAACGGTTTGCCATGATGGCGTACCGCAAGCCGAAAACCTCCATTTTAAGAGGGCGTTTCCATCGAATCCACACTATTAAAAGTCCCCTGTAGAAATTCCAAACGGGGCTGAAATCCCATTCAGGCACTTGCTTTTCTTTTTTCTTATGATATACTGGTATTGAATTGTATAAATATTCCATAAAATCCATGAGAATATGATACAATTTCATATCATTTTTAAACAGGAGTTTGAGGAAAGAAATGGACAAACGGGAGAAAAAAAGAAGCAGTTTTTCCGGTAAAATCGGATTTGTGTTGTCAGCCGCGGGCGCGTCGGTGGGGCTTGGAAATATCTGGCGTTTCCCATACCTTGCCGCTAAATATGGCGGCGGGATTTTTTTATTGGTGTATATTTTGCTGGCCCTTACCTTTGGATATGCTATGATAACGGCTGAAACCGCCATAGGCCGGATGACCCGGAAAAGCCCGGTCAGCGCATATGCCGCATTTGGCAAAACAGGGGGATTTCGGTTTGGGGGATGGATTAACGCGGTTATCCCCATGTTAATCGTGCCTTACTATTCCACCATCGGCGGATGGGTTATCAAATATTTGTTTGAATATCTTTGCGGCAATACAAAACAGTTGGCGGCAGACGGCTATTTTACAGAATTTATTTCCGGGGGCGTTGCTGCGGAGGTATGTTTTCTGATTTTTGCAGCAGCCGTGTTAGCCGTTATCTATGCCGGCGTTCAGAATGGGATAGAGCGTGTTTCTAAATTTATGATGCCTGTCCTGGTAGTCCTGGCTTTGGTAATAGCGGTGTATTCCATGACAAGGGAAGGCGCATTGGAGGGGGTAAAATACTTCCTGGTTCCAAACCTGGAGAATTTCTCCTGGATGACAGTTGTTTCCGCCATGGAGCAGATGTTTTATTCCCTGTCTATTGCCATGGGTATCCTGATTACTTTTGGCTCGTATATGAAAGACGACGTGTCCATTGAAGGCGCAACAAGAAATGTGGAATTTTTCGATACTGCAATCGCCGTTATGGCAGGGCTGATGATAATCCCGGCTGTGTTTGCCTTCTCTGGCGGAGACCCCGAAGCCTTAAAAGCAGGCCCTTCCCTGATGTTTATCACAATCCCAAAGGTGCTTGACAGTATGGGATTTGGTACTTTTATGGGGAGCCTTTTCTTTGTGCTGGTGCTTTTCGCAGCCCTTACCAGCGCTATTGCGCTGACAGAAAGCGCAGTCGCTGCCTTTGAGGATGAATTGGGCTGGAACCGTTCTAAATCCACTTTGGCGGTAGGGGCGATTATCCTGGTTCTGGGGACGCTTTCCTCCCTTGGATACGGGCCGTTAGGGTTTGTTAAAATCATTGGGATGCAGTTCTTAGATTTCTTTGACTTTATCACCAATTCAGTTATGATGCCTTTCGCTGCCTTAGCGACCTGCCTGCTTGTTATAAAGGCAATCGGTACAGAACGCATTGCACAGGAAGTTGAGAAAAACGGCGCTCCCTTTAAAAGAAAGAAGATTTTTAACTTTATGATAAAATATCTCTGCCCGCTCTTTGCTGTCATTATATTAATCACGTCTGTGGCAAATGTCCTGGGCTTTATTTCGGTTTAATCGCCTTGCAGGCTTTGTTTATTCTTGCAAAATTCACAATATTCCAGTTGCAAGCCGGAACAAAATCAGTTATACTAATACAAAGAAGCATGGAAGGAAAAGGCATTTTTGTAAAATGCTGATATGAAATCCACAGGGAATTGTATCAAACAAAGCAGTTCCGCTTCTTCAGGCAGTACCCTGCGCAAAATTTTTTACTAAATGGAGGAACGCCAAATGGACATTCGCTATTCCACCAACCAGAAGGATTTCAAACTGTATACCACTGATGAAATCAGAGAGGAATTCCTCATTGAAACTCTTTTTGTCCCCGACGACGTAACCGCGGTATATTCCCATGTAGACCGTATTGTCACAATGGGTGCTATGCCGGTCAACGATACCTTGAAGCTGGATAAAAATATTGACTGCTGGAAAAATTTCGGCGTAGACTATTTTTTGGAGCGCCGGGAAATCGGCATTATCAATATTGGCGGCAAAGGCGTTGTCACTGCTGACGGGCAGGAATACACCTTAGACCGTATTGAAGGGCTGTATGTTTCCATGGGTACGAAAGATGTCACCCTGAAAGCAGTTGATCCCGCAAACCCGCCTAAATTCTATATGTGTTCTACCCCTGCGCACAAGCCCTGTCCCACTACGGCAATTCCATTTGAAAAAGCGGTTCACCGTGATTTGGGCGCCCTGGAAACCTCCAACGCCCGCACAATCAACCAATTTATACATCCTGACGTTTTGGAAACCTGCCAGCTTTCTATGGGCGTTACAATATTAAAACCCGGCAGTGTATGGAACACAATGCCCGCTCACACCCATGAACGCCGCATGGAAGTTTACATGTATTTTGATGTTCCAAAGGACAATGTTGTATTCCACTTTATGGGCGAAGCTGACGAAACCCGCCATATTGTAATGCAGAATGAACAGGCGGTTATCAGCCCAAGCTGGTCTATCCACTCCGGGGCAGGCACAAGCAATTATTCCTTCATTTGGGCAATGGCTGGCGAGAACCGCGCTTTTGATGATATGGACGTTATCAATACCACGGATTTGAAATAAGGCTCCATGTTTTAAAAATTATAACTTGTATTTTATTTCTAAGGAGGAATTTTATTATGAATTTCAGGTTGGACGGTAAAGTTGCACTGATTACTGGGGCTTCCTATGGTATCGGTTTCGCGATTGCCAAAGGGATGGCAGAAGCTGGCGCAACCATTGTTTTCAACGACATTAAGCAGGAACTCGTTGACAAAGGTTTAGCTGCGTACAAGGAAATCGGCATTGAAGCCCATGGTTATGTATGCGACGTTACCGATGAGGATGCGGTGGCTGGGTTCGTTGCCAAGGTGGAGGAAGAAGTCGGCAAGATTAACATTTTGGTCAACAATGCAGGCATTATCATGCGTATCCCTATGGTCGAGATGACCGCCGCGCAGTTCCGCAAAGTTATTGATATTGATTTGAACGGGCCTTTCATTATGTCCAAGGCTGTTATCCCCTCCATGATTAAGAATGGCGGCGGGAAGATTATTAATATCTGCTCCATGATGAGCGAACTGGGCAGGGAAACCGTTTCCGCTTATGCGGCCGCTAAAGGCGGGCTGAAAATGCTGACCCGCAACATCGCTTCTGAATACGGAGAGTACAACATTCAATGCAACGGCATTGGCCCAGGGTATATTGCAACTCCGCAGACTGCACCCCTGCGCACCGAGGGACATCCCTTCAACAGCTTCATTATTTCAAAAACTCCTGCTGCCCGCTGGGGTAATGCGGAAGATTTGGCTGGCCCTGCGGTATTCCTGGCATCTGAAGCGTCTGATTTTGTAAATGGGCACATCCTGTATGTTGACGGCGGTATTTTGGCTTATATTGGCAAACAGCCCGCTAACGATTAATGATTGATTAAAGTTTGTTTTCCTTATTGCGAAAAAGGACAGGCTCCCGGAAAATGGGAGCCTGTTTTTTCTGTTGAAAGCTGAAAATTGTAAGGTTATCGGTCTAAGGTACGCCATCATCCGCAAACCGTTGGTTTGCGGATGATGGCTGAAAGCGAAAACTTGGAGGTTTTGTCCAACGTTGCGACGTTGGACGAAGCGGAAGAAGCCC
>CAOJXI010000244.1 GCA_948465665.1 uncultured Clostridia bacterium
GGGGATTGGAATCAGCTTCGTTGGGGCAGCCCCATTAGGCGGGCTTCTTCCGCTTCGTCCAACGTCGCAACGTTGGACAAAACCTCCAAGTTTCCTCTTGCAGCCATCCAGCAAACCAACGGTTTGCGGATGATGGCGTACCTAAAACCGGAAAGCGTAAAATTTATATCAAGCTAAGGAGCGTGTCCATGAACAACAGTCTTCGTTCCTTCCGCCGCCTGCCCCACACTGCCCAAATTTTCCTGTTAAGTGAGTTTTTCTTTGGGTTTGCCAGCGGCGTAATATCCTTAAATTTGAATTTCCATCTAAACGCCCGCTCCTTGGATAACTATATGATTGGTACATTGGGAATGGTGGGCTCTGTCGCTTCGGCGGCGTGTTCTCTGACAGCGGGGTTCCTTTCTGATAGAATGGGAAACCATTCTATTGTTGTCGGAGGATCCTTTATCCAGGGATTGGGCTTTTTTATTACTGCGTTTTCACCCAATCTGCCAGGGCTTTTTCTGGGGCAGGCCCTGCAAAGTATGGGGAGCGCGTGCGTCCGTACCTGTGAATTCCCCTATGTCACTGCTTTGGCGGAAACGCCGGAGCAAAAACAAAGCGTTTACTTTTTGCTGATTTATAGTTTTTCTATTTCCAATATTGCAGGTACCCTAATAGGTGGGTTCCTTCCAAAATGGTTCCAGTGGCTGTCCCTTCCCGGATCGGCAGGAAACCCCTATATGGTTCCGGTGCTGCTGGGCGGGCTTTCTTATGGAATTATGGGAGTGTTCCGCTTCCGGCTGGTTCACGATAAGCCAGAGAGAAACCCTGTGTATCGGGATAAAAGCGGTTGGCTGGAAACCCTTACCGGGGGAGACGGGCGAGTCATATGGTATATGGTTTTTCAGGTGTTTTATCATATTGGAAACGCCCTAGGCAGCGCGCAGATGAACCTTGTGATTAAAAGCCGTTTTGGGATGTCTGACCAGGTAATAGGCTCCCTGATGTCAATATCTTCTATCCTGACAGTGGCAACCCTTACAATGCTTCCCATGCTGATGGGGCGTTTTTCGGACGCTACAATTGCCCATGTGATGATTGGAACTATGGTTCTCTCCTATGGATTAAATGCAGTGCCTTCAGCCCCGGTTTTTATTCTTATGATGATGATCCGGACTTTCTTCGTCCAGTTTTATGGGATGGTCTTTGAACAGCCTATGCTGGTTTCCATTCGGGAGACGAGCCGGGGCGCATATTCTGGAATGAGGCTTTGCTTTTCTGCCTTGGGGGAGGCTGTGGGAACTTGGCTGGCAGGTTATTTTCTCAGTTATCTTACTTATCCGCTGCTGATGGCCTTGACTTCAAGTGTTTTTGCAGCCGTATTTTTTATTTATCAAAAGTGCCGCCGGTTTCTCTACAATATACCCGCTTACACCCAGCCTGAACAGGCATGATTCCATATATCGAAAGGAGCAGAAAAATGAATATATCCGTTAAGCAGGCACGTCCCCTAGTAGAAAAAGGAACGGCTGTCCTGACCCAGCCGCCCAAATGGCTCCCCTCAGATTTGGCGACAGACGCGCCGCTGCTGGGCAACGGCGATCTGGGCGCAGTCATTGGCGGCGATGGAGCAAAACAGGTGTTTTATTTAGGTAAAAACGATTTTTGGACACAAGTTCACCTTGCGGAAAGCTGGGAGCAAAGGTCAGACCGACTGCTCCATAAGGAAGGCCGCCGCAGTGGAACCCGTATTGTTGCCGCAGGCTGGCTTGAAGTAGAAATCCCACAGTTGAAGGGATGTACATACCGTGCAGAACAAGACCCCTATCTGGGAGAAGTCCGGGGGATTTATCAAAATGGGGAAGCGGCGGCAGGGTATACTTCCATCATCTGCGCCGAACAGAATACCTTAATTGTAGAAGTGGAAAACACAGGTTCCGTTGTTTTGAACCTTCATTTTTCCACTATGCCCGGCGTTTATGATACCGCTGAAATATACGGTTATGGCGACGGGGTGCGGGAAGACACGGTTTGGGTAGAATACCCGGCTGAACCTTACCATCTGCCCGGCGGACGCTGGGTGTATACCAGCGTTACCGCCGACGTTCCCACCCGTTATGAATCCACCCGTATGATACGAAAAGGCGGATACTTTGACCTGGAACCAGGGCAAAAGGGACATATCCTTTTAACCATGCTCAGTGATTTAGATTCCCCAGACGCAAAAGAGGAAGCCCACCAGCTTTGCACTGCCTCCCGTACTGGCTGGAAAAGCTTATGGGAAGCCCATCGGAAATGGTGGGAACAATTTTGGTGCAAATCAATTGTAGAAACCGGAAATGATACTTTGGACAGTTTTTATTATGCGTCCCTATATATTCTGGCTTCTGCCACTAGGGCGGGAAAAGTACCCCCCGGATTGTTCGGGCCGTGGATTACAACAGACCGTCCAAAATGGACAGGATCATATACGCTGAATTATAACTACCAGTCCCCGTTTTTCTGCTTGTACAGCTCCAACCGCCAGGAGCTTATTACCTCTTACCTTGAACCTTTGCTGGACATTATTCCTGTGGGAAGGCTGTACGCCAAGGAGAAATTCCACCGGCCCGGCATCTGCCTGCCAGTGGAAATCGGCCCTTGGGGGACAGTTTGTTCCTCTATCTTCCATCATCAAAAAACCAATGCCGCTTACTGCTGCTGCAATATCTTTATGCACTATTTTTCCACCCGAGACGAGGAATGGGGGCAAAAAGCATACCCATTTGTCCGGGAAGTTGCAGATTTCTGGGAGGCAGACTTGCTTTGGGAGCCAGAACAGAACCGTTACAGTGTAGTCGGCGATTCCCTTCATGAAGAATACTGGAGGGATACAGGAGAAAAAAATAACACCCATGGCTTAGGTTTGGTGCGGATGGTAATGAAAGGCATCCTCCAGATGAGCCTTGAACTGGGGCTGGATGAGGAAAAACGGGAAAAATGGCAGCATATTCTGGATCATATTGCTGCTTTCCCGGTATTTGAACGGAACGGTCAGAAAGTATTCCGCTTTAACGAGGACAGCTATGCCTGGCGGGATCGTGCGAATGGTTCCTCTATCAAGTTTATCTATCCATTTAATTGTATTGGGCTGGAATCAGAGCCGGAACTGCTGGAAACTGCCAGAAATACGGTGATTCAGAAGGACATTTTTGATAATGGGAACGCTTTCTGCGAATATACGGTTATGTGTGCCAGGGTAGGACGGGATCCACATCTTCTTTATGATAAATTAATTGAACAATGCGGTCTGCGTGCCATGCCTAATAAATACATCTGGCATGGCGGCGGCGGGATTGAGGACGCAAACGGCGTACCCAATGGAATCAACGAGATGATGCTGCAAAGCCATGAGGACATACTGCGGATTTTCTCTGTCTGGCCTAAAGGAAAGGACGCTCGTTTTACGAACTTACGGGCTTATGGTGCGTTTTTGGTTTCTTCCTCCATTACGAATGATATAGTAGATTTTATACAGGTGGAAAGTGAGAAAGGACGGGAACTGACGATTGACCTGCCATGGGAAAAGACTTTAGTTCAAGTTGGGGGAGGCGTTCCCTATGAAGTAAGCGTTTCCCGTCTGGTCATCCCCACCAAAGCAGGGGAAACAATCCTGTTCCGCAGGAAACAAATTTAGCGGCTCTTTTATAGATAATGCGCATTTCGGAAAGGGCTTTTCCTAATTTTATGGTTTTCGGCACTGGGGACGCCATCATCTGCAAACCGTTGGTTTGCTGGATGGCTGCAAGAGGGAACCTGGAGGTTTTGTCCAA
>CAOJXI010000245.1 GCA_948465665.1 uncultured Clostridia bacterium
ATCGGTATCTGTAATCTGTTCATTCAGATTTACAAAAAGAAATAATCGCCGGCTCCCAACAAAAGTACGGCGATTATTTCTTCGTATTAGTTGGGGGCCAACCGTCTGCTGGCGGCACCACCTTTTATGTTTTTATTATACTTCAAGTACCTTGCCCTGTCAATGGAATTTTTCAGTTCTGGGAACAGGGAATGATTTTTGCCTCTGGTTCCTGGGCTTTTTTCATATACCCCAGAAGAAGCTCCGCCATCTCTGCCCGTATATTTGCATACGCCGGATCAGAAACAAGGTTATGCCGCTCATGGGGGTCAGCGCGGAGGTCATAGAGATATTCTTCTTCATAGATATCGCTGTACGGCTCGTCAATCTTGAATTCCGGGGCTTTGACACAATATTTCCACTCCGCTGTTCGGACTGTCCGCCCTGTTTCCGCTTCGCTGATCTGGGCAAAGATAGATTTCGGCCAGTTTTCATTGTCCCCTTTGGAAAGGCGTACCATAGAATTCCCCTGGTATTGGGAGGGAATTTCAATTCCTGCGCAGTCCAGCAGGGTCGGCGGTACATCAATCAGGCTTACTAAGTCTTTGACCACATTCCCGCCCTGGAAAGGCCCGCCCCATGCAATCAGCGGGATGCGGATGCTTGCATCATGGCAGGAGCGTTTATATTCCGCATTGCGGGTGCGGAAATGGCTCCCATGGTCGCAGGTATAGAAAATAATGGTGTTATCCTTTATACCATAGGCTTCCAGGGTATCCATCAGTCGGCCTACATTGGTATCAAGGCTGTTGCAGGAGCCAAGGTAATCCGGGTAATTTTCCCGCCAGTCGCCCTGGGTTCCCACCAAATCGCCAGGAACGTCGTAGTCTGCAAATTTCTTTTTGCTCCCGTCGGGGCCTTCGTAGTGGTTTCGGTCGTTCTGATGGTGGGGGTCAAGCTGGGAGACAAAGAGAAAGAAAGGCTGGTCTGTTCCCTGTTCCTTCTGCTGTTCCATATGGCGATGGATAAAGTCAATGGCATAGTTGTTGATTGCATCTACCCGGAAGCCGGTGAAATCGTGGCGTTTCATGTCCCCGTCGAATAAGTAGCCGTTGTAGCCATGGGAAGTCCATTCCAAAGCGTCAGCTACCATCCAATCCTGATATCCGCCCCGGCGTTCCGGCGGGACTGCTTCGGTACGGTAGGAGCTGCCTTTGCAGGAGGCCAAATGCCATTTTCCCACATAGGCGGTTTTATAGCCGGATGCGTTGAAACGGCGGGCCAGGGCGTCTTCCATGCCTTCTGGCAGGATGTGGTGGTTGGCGTGGCAGTTTACCTGTGTGGCGTACATGCCGCTTTGCAGGCAGGCACGGGCTGGGCCGCAGACCGGCTGGCAGGTGAAAGCGTATTCAAAGCGGGTTCCCTCCGCAGCAAGGCGGTCAAGGTTTGGGGAAATGGGGAGCCGCTGGCCATAGCAGCCCAAGGTGTCCCAGCGCTGCTGGTCGGAAAAGTAAAAGATGATGTTTGGTCTGGACATTGTTTTTCTCCTTTTATGTCGTTTTTTCTATAAAAATTTTCTTTGATGCAATACTATTCAACATGGCGGGACAGGTTATCCCAATCAATATCGCTATCCTCGGTGAAGCCGCTGGACTCTGCTTCTGCAATTTCCTGCGCTTCCTGGAGCGTCGCCTTTGTATAATCAGGATCCCATGCCTGCACCAGCTTTTTGATAAATTCATATCCAAAGGTTTGATCTTCTTCCGGCAGCATATCCATCGAATATTTGATAATCATTGGACATAGTCTTTTCGGGCAAAGTGTTTTCCTCTCATCTACCATTTTACCAGATTGCCGCAGGATATACAAATAAAAATTTTAAATTTTGCTGAATCAGTAGTGCTATTTATAAAGCTGCTCCCGCTGCCCCCATGTGGCTAGGTTTTCCAAATCCCTCCATAATGGTTGCTCTGGCTTACTGCCTGATTAGTCGCTCAAAGATAACATATAGGATATAGCTTATAGTTTTATAATGTTTCCTTCTATTTTTTATGATTTACAGTATTCTTTTCGGATTTTGGGAAAATTAATGATATTCATAAAACAGGCTGTTGAAATTACTTGAATAATATGGTATGCTTTATTCAAGTAATAATTCTATGTTTATTTATGGGTGTTTTACAAATATTAACAGAAGATGTATACGATCTCATTTTACGGATTGCAAGAAATAAGCATAAGTAACTTAGATTCACGTAAAAATATATAATAGAAATAACGTATAACGCCAGCTCTTTCATAAGGGCTGGCGTTATTTAATACCGTCCTGCCTGCACCCATGCGGCTAGTTTCTCCAAGTCCTTTAAATTCTTGTCAAAAAACGATTTATAAGCAGAACAGAAATAATTCATCAGAACCTCAATTCCCTCCATAGGGGAACGCATCCGGCGGCACCCGCCCCGGCACAGGAGGAAGTACCGGCATCCCCGGCACTTTTCGGGAAAATCCCTGGAACTTTCAATAAACCGGATTTCTTCCCGCCGTTTGTCGATCTGCCCAAAGCTGTCCGTCCGAAGGTTTCCAAGGCGGTATTCATCCAGCACGTAGAAGTCGCAGGGATAAACAGAGCCGTCAGCCTCGACGACGTTTTGAATCCCGCAGACTCCCCCCATTCCGCAGCACTCCGGCGGGTTCCCCAAAAGCATATTCAGGTAATTGTCAAAGGTACGAATAGAGACAGGGTTCTCGGAGGTCATATCCCGGTACCATAAACGGAACAGCCGGTTTAAAAATTCCCCGAACAGTTCAGGCGTAAGGGAATAATCCTTCCCGCCAATCTCTTCCCCCAGCGGATCTAAACAGGGGATAAACTGCAAATAACGGAAGCCAAGCTTTTTATACTGTTGGTAAATAGATTCAATTTTCCGGGCAGTTATCCGGTTTACCACGGTAAGAATGTTGTATTCAACCTGATAGCGGTCAAAAAGCCGGGCAGCTTTTATAACCTGGTTGTAGGTTCCCTTTCCCTCGCTGTCAACCCGGCAGGCATCATGTGTCTCTTTAGTCCCATCAACAGACAAGCCTACAAGAAAATGGTTTTCCGCGAAAAATTTCGCCCAGAATTCATCTATAACCATACCATTAGTTTGGATGGCATTGTGAATGATTATCTTCCTTTGGTTATGTTTTTTCTGGAATTGGATGGACTCACGGAAAAAATTCAGTCCCGCCAGGGTAGGCTCCCCGCCTTGGTAAGCAATTGTACATTCCAGGCGGGCAGTCTCCAGGGCCTTTTGAATTACGGTTTCCAGCGTTTCCAGAGACATAATCCCATAAGAAGCCTGCTCACGTTTTTGGGTAATATCGCAATAAAAGCAATACCGGCAACGCAGGTTACACAGGCCGGATGCTGGTTTAATCAACAAGTGGACTGCCCTTGGCATTGGTTCTGCCCCCTTTTTGGTGTTTTTTAGTGTGGGTTCGATAAATAGTCCCACTCAATTTTATGGTAGTCTGCTTTCGGTACGCCATCATGGCAAACCGTTGGTTTGCTGGATGGCTGCAAGAGGAAACTTGGAGGTTTTGTCCAACTCTGCGGAGTTGGACGAAGCGGAAGAAAGCCCGCATAATGGGGATGCTCCCACCAAGCTGGTTCCAATCCCAATCTGATATCGCCCCCTGAGCAATACCAGCGGGCTTTTGATTTTGAATACTGACGAAGCGGTTAGTTATCAGT
>CAOJXI010000246.1 GCA_948465665.1 uncultured Clostridia bacterium
CTCTTGCAGCCATCCAGCAAACCAACGGTTTGCCATGATGGCGTACCTAAGACCGGAAACCATAAAATTTCTGGCAGAAAGAAAATCTGTGGATGTGCCCCAGGGGAATAAAACCTTGGAGCAAACCCACAGATTTGTTTTTCTAAAGAAACTTACATCCAGTCTGAATCTTCCCTCAGCCTTTGCGAAAATTGGATATTGCGAATATCCTTGCCATAGAAGCGTAAAACCTTGCAAGTCCCCAAAAGCCGCGAAACAACCCTTTGGGTGTACCGTTTCTGAAGCTCGGGCAAATCCAGGTTTGTGTTGATGATAAAGGGCAGTTTTTTAATCATCCTTGTATTCAAAAGGTTGTAAACAGTGGCCTGGTTAAATTGGCTTAGAAGTTCAGTCCCCAGGTCGTCTAAAATTAAAAAATCGCAGCCAGTCACTAAATCAAGGGTGTCGGTTAAACGCTTTTCCCTTTGGAAATGCTCCTTCTCAATTGTGGAAAGGATGTTCTGGGCAGTGACATATAATACCCCATACCCTTTATGGATTGCTTCCTTGGCGATTGCAAGGGAAAGGTGCGTTTTCCCCAAACCGGTAGAACCGGTAAATACCAGGCTGGGGGATTCAAGGGAAAAATGATCGGCGTATTTCCGGCACTGTTCAAAAACCTCCTGCATTAAAAAGCGCGCGCTTACCCCCCTGGTATCCGGCAGAATTTCAGTAGGGTAGTAGGATAATGAAAAATCGTCAAATCCCCGCTGCGGCATAGATGAGGATTCATTTAATTTTTCCAGGGCAATTTGTTTTAAAAGCTGGTTGTAACAATCGCAGCGGTAGGGCCCGTTAAATCCGGTATCCTCGCAGACAGGGCATTGGTAGTGAATTTTCAGGCTGTCTGCCGGATATCCGTTTTTCAGCAGCAGGGTTTCGATTTTCCGTTGGATCGAAAGGTTTTGTTCCTTGAGCCGTTCAATCATGGCTGGGGCGTTTTCGCCGGCTCCGAGTACCATCCGGGAAACTTTCAGACCTATATTGGAAATCTGCTGTTCCAGCAGGGCGGTTTCCGGCAGGGCGTCATGTATTTTCTCGCGGCGGAGGCGGCAGTCGTTTTCTGCCTGAATACGGCGCTGCTGCATCTGGGCAGTTGCCTGTGTATATATCTCTTTTGAAAATGACATTAATTCACCTGCTTCCATGACCTTTTCCCGTCTTGCCAAGGGCTGCCTGGGATTCCCGGAGCTTTTGGGGGTTTATAGCTGCATCTAATATAAGCCGGTTCACTTCATCTAAATCGTAGGATGGGGTCCCCAGTTCGTCCTCACCCTTTGGCTGGTAGCGGGGCCGTTGTTTTGACTGCTCGTCCCGTTGGGTTTGCTCCTGGAGTGCTTCCTGGGGGGTGAGGATATTCTTTTCCTTCCAGGATTTTAAAATAGAGTCGATATAAGGGAAACTCAGTTTCCCAATGCGTTCGATGGTGCGTTCATAGGCGAGGCGGATCATTGACATCCCGCTGTGATATTCGCTGTACCATCTGTTTACATATTCCTGTTCTTTTTCGACCAGGTCACGGTCGCGGATGCCGAAGGCTGCCTTTACCTCTCCGGCCCAGGAATTGCGTTCCTCGATCTGGCGGATATGTTCTTCTGCTGTTTCCAAAGAGACTACGCCTGCATCCTGCCAGTCCAGGGCCACCCGTTCAATATACCGCATCTGCCTTTTTCCCATGGAACAGCAGTACTGGATTACCATAAGGATAACGTCAATCGGGATTCCTGCCCAGTCATATAAGTAGATTAATGAGCTTCTATCTGTAATATGCAGATATTTCCCCAGCTTTTCCGAGGCTGCTTGAAACAGGAATTCGATATTCGGGTCTTTTTCCATCATGGCTGCAATTTGTTCATTACTTGGACGGCCCCGATAGGATGAAGCGCCTTTTGGCGGGATTTCCTGGACAGGGCGGGAGTTTTCCTTAGCCTTTGGCGGTTCCGGGGCAGGCTGAACCTTTTTTTCTTCTGCCTGTATATTGGGTTCAGGCTGGTGGGAAACATCTGTGGACAGGATACCCGCGTTTACCCAATACCACAGCGCGTCCCGGATTTCGCCTGTATCCATTGCCAATTCCTGCGCAATTTGTTCTTCGTCTGCTGTTCCGCCCCTGCGGAGCAGGATTAACAACGCCCGGAGAGACAACG
Source organism: uncultured Clostridia bacterium (assembly GCA_948465665.1). Lineage (GTDB taxonomy): Bacteria > Bacillota > Clostridia > Oscillospirales > Ruminococcaceae > UBA1405. Next base: position 2,187 of record CAOJXI010000246.1, read on the forward strand.
CCCCACAGGTTCTAATATGCTTATCAACTATCTGTACTGGTACTGCAAAGATATTCCGCCATTCCTGGGCAGAAACTATGTACTCCATTTTGCCGCCGCCTTCCTATACGATTAGAAAAAGACAGGGTGGAGCCTTTTTTCTCCATCCTGGCAACACATCTGTTCTGTTTCTATTATACCATGGAGTTTCCTTTCTTACAATAATAAAATTTTGAAAAAAGAGAATAAGTTTCTATAAATAAAAGATAATGTGGAAGCTGTCCTTTTTCTTTAGATTGTGGTATGATATAAGCAGAAGAATTATTCTTTCAAGGAGGAAGCTAAAATGAAAATTGCCCTGGTGGAACCGCTTGCTGTCAAAGCGGAAACAATGGAGAAATTTGAGAAGAAAATCCGGGAAATGGGGCATGAACTTACGGTTTACGCTGACCGCGACCCAAGCCCTGAGGCACTTAAAAAAAGAAGTGCTGGGATGGACGCTGTTTTAATCGCAAACACCCCTTATCGTGCAGATGTAATTGACGCCTGCCCCCAGCTGAAGTATATTGATGTTGCATTTACAGGGGTAGACCATATTGACATTGACCACTGCAAGGAAAAGGGGATTGCTGTTTCCAATGCCTCCGGTTACTCTGATATCTGCGTTGCAGAGCTGGCATTTGGCATGATGTTGAGCCTTTCCCGCTATATGCTGCCATGTGACGCGGCGGTTCGGGCTGGAAAAGATAAGTCCGGTTTGGTTGGAACAGAACTCTTTGGTAAGGTTTTAGGTGTGATTGGAACCGGGAAAATTGGAACCAGGGTCATTGAAATTGCCCAGGCTTTTGGGATGAAGGTAATTGCTTTCAGCCGGACAGTGAAACCTGAACTTCAGCAGCGCGGGGTTGTTTACTGCGATTCGTTAGAGGATTTAATGGCACGCAGTGACATTGTTACGTTACATACCCCCAACAACGCCCAGACAAAAGGCTTGATTCATAAAGGGGTTATTCAGAAAATGAAGCCTTCCGCTATCTTTATTAATACAGCCCGCGGCCCTATTGTGGACAGCCAGGCTTTGGCAGACGCGCTGAACGAAGGGAAAATTGCAGCGGCGGGGATTGATGTATTTGAGATGGAACCTCCAATTCCCGCAGGACATCCTTTATTGAACTCGAAAAACACGCTGCTGGCTCCCCATGTGGCTTTTGCTACAAAGGAAGCCATGGAACGCCGGGCAGAAATTGTATTTGAGAACATGTATCAATGGCTGAACGGGAATGTAATTAACAAGATATGCTGACAGGCGGGCATAACCTGGGATAAGTACCGCCAAAGGCAACCAAAAAAGGTTTGAAAGTTTTTGGACTTTCAAACCTTTTTTAACTGCCTTCAGCAAAATTCTATGGTTTTCGGTCTTAGAGCCTGTTTAGGATCTCAACGTGTGCGGATTAGCGAGCGGAT
>CAOJXI010000247.1 GCA_948465665.1 uncultured Clostridia bacterium
TTTAGGAAAGCCCCCTGGACCCGAAACCTTTTTAATCCGCCTTAGCTTGTACTCACCGAAGGCTGTGCCCGCAAATCAGCTTGATCGAACACATTTAATTTACAGCAATCCCATTTCCTGTAAGACTGCTTTCAATTTTTCCTTTTCCGGGGGAGTAAGTTCTGCAATCGGCGCGATACACTTACCCACATCAATTCCCTGCATCATCAAACCTTCTTTAATGACCTCTGGGAACGTTCCCATATTACAGGCAATCCGCAGGGGAGCAAATTTAAACTGAGCATCCAGCGCACCTTTATGATCCCCAGCCATAAATTTCTCATAAATATCCACTGCAACCTTGGGAGCAACATTAGCGCAGGAAGCGATTGCCCCAGTTGCGCCATAGCACAAGCCCGCATAAATCAAGGTATCCCGTCCTAAAAGCACATGGAAGTCGTCCCTGTGCCGTGTCAAGCGGATATATTCAGCAGTATTGGTCATATCGCCGGTGCTGTCCTTCACCCCAACGATATTGGGAATTTCGGCTAATTTGGCAACTGTCTCCGGTGTTACATGGACATTGGTTTTTGGACGGTTGTTATAGATAATAATTGGAAGATCTGTACTTTCCGCTACAGCGCGGTAGAACTCATAAACTTCCGCCTGGGTCTGGGAAATGAACATAGGGGTAAGTACAGAAACGGCATTAGCCCCACATTCCCGGGCAATTTTGGCAAGCTCAATAGTCCCTTTGATAGTGATATGGTTCGCGCCTGCATATACAGGAACCCTTCCCGCAGCAGTTTCCACAGCAAGCGTAATAATCCGGCGGTAGTCGTCGTTGTTAAACGCATAGAATTCCCCAGTAGTTCCAAACGGAAAAACGCCATGAACGCCGCTGTCAATCAAATGGTTGATAAGCTGAACAAAAACCTTTTCATGAAATGCCCCATCCGGCGTAGTTGGAGTGACAATAGGGGGGATAATGCCCCTTGGAATGAAAGCCATAATGATATCCTCCTAATGGATAAATCTTTTGTTTATTCGATGGTAGTCCCGGTAAGTTTCTGGTAGTATTTTGCAATTGCGCTGTGGTCGTCCTGCCCGCATCCATCAAAGTGGAGGTTCTCCAGAATTTCCATAACAGAAGCGGTTAAAGGCAGGGGAGCGCCTACGCCATGCCCGGTTTCAATGGCATTGTTAAGGTCTTTAATGTGCAGGTCAATTTTAAATCCTGGTTTGAAATTCTGATCCATAATCATAGGGGCTTTTGCGTTCATTACAGTGGAACCAGCCAGCCCGCCTTTAATTGCGTCAAATACAAGGTGAGGGTCAACACCGGCCTTTTTCGCCAGCATAAAGGCTTCGGAAACAGCCGCAATATTCAGGGCTACAATTACCTGGTTGGCAAGTTTAGTTGTATTGCCTGCCCCGATATCACCGCAATGTACCGCAGAAGCGCCCATTTCCAGCAGAATATCTTTTACAGAGTCGAATACTTCTTTTTCGCCGCCAACCATAATGGATAAAGTGCCGTCAATGGCTTTGGGTTCACCGCCGGAGACAGGGGCATCCAGCATTTTCACGCCTTTAGCGGCACAGGCTTTTTCGATTTCCTTGGAGGCCAGGGGAGCGATACTGCTCATATCAACCAGGATAAGGCCGGGCTTTGCGCCTTCCAATACGCCGTTTTCGCCGCAGACAACTGCCTTGACATGGGGGGAATTGGGGAGCATGGTAATGACAATATCGCTTTTTTCTGCGACTTCACGTGCAGTTTCAGCTGTTTCTGCGCCGCAGGCTGCGATTTCTGCAACAGCTTCTTTATTGATATCTTCAACAATCAGGGAGTATCCAGCTTTGATTAAGTTTTTGCTCATGGGTTTTCCCATAATGCCAAGGCCAATAAATCCTATTTTCATATTGATTACCTCTTTCTTTTTTCCGCTTGTAAAGCGTTTCTTTTTCACTTGCTTTTATTATATCTGTCCTGCCTGTTTGATACAATAGGCAAACCCTATGAAGAACCTGCTTGAAATTGCAACGTATTTCCGTTTTTTTATTTTTTGCAAGAAATTTATTGCGCTTTTTGCAATACTCTTCAATCTATCAAAAAATATGTAAGAATTTCGGTCTGGTGCCTGTTGCCCATTTTCTCTAGCTCCAGTATAATAGAACCATGAGAAAATCCCCCTTGCTATTTTTATCAAAGAAGGGAAAGAGCATATTTTATGAAACGGTGTATTGTCATACCGGATTCCTTTAAAGGTTCTCTGTCATCTATGGAAATCTGCCGGATTGCACAGGAGACAATTCCCAGGTTTTTCCCAGACTGCCAGGTAATTTCGCTGCCTGTTGCCGATGGGGGAGAAGGAACTGTGGACTGTTTCCTGCAAGCTATGGAAGGGGAGCGGGTGGAAGTTTCCGTACACGGCCCTTATATGGAAACAGTTTCAGCCAGCTACGCCAGGCTTGGGGAAACTGCCATTATTGAGATGGCTTCTGCGGCTGGGCTTCCCATGGTCGGGGAACATCCAAATCCTTCCTCTACAACTACTTTTGGGGTGGGTGAACAGCTTCGCCATGCTGTGGAACATGGCGCAAAGAAGATAATCCTTGGTTTGGGGGGAAGCGCTACCAATGATGCAGGGTGTGGGGCGGCCTGCGCAATGGGGGTTGTTTTCCGGGACAAGGATGGGAAGGAATTTATGCCTACTGGCGGGAACCTTTCTAAAATCCATTCTATTGACTGTTCAAAGGCTAAAGATTTGCTTAACCGCGCCGGATGCCGGATTACCTGCATGTGCGATATTGATAACCCCATGTTCGGGCCTGCGGGGGCTGCGTATGTGTTTGCCCCCCAAAAGGGCGCGGATGCTGAGATGGTTCAGATGCTGGATCAACAGTTGAAAGATTTAGCCCAGACAATTCGACGGGAGATTTGCCCGGATGGGGTAGAGGATATTCCTGGAGCCGGAGCCGCCGGGGCTATGGGTGCCGGAATGGTTGCCTTTTTGGGGGCTGAACTGCAAGCCGGGATTGATACGGTTTTGGATGTTGTTTCCTTTGACGGGAAGCTTGCCGGTACGGATTTGGTTATTACTGGGGAAGGGAAGATTGACAGCCAGAGCCTGCGGGGGAAGGTTGTGATTGGCGTTGCTAAACGTGCCGCTGCCAAACAAGTTCCGGTTTGCGCCATTGTGGGGGATGTGGCGGATGATGCTTATAATGCCTATGAGATGGGCGTGAGTTCTATTTTTTCGATTAACCGCCTTGCAATCCCGTTTTCTGAGGCAAAACTCCGTAGTAGGCAGGATTACCAGCATACTTTGGAGGATGTGCTTCGGATGATACGGATTGCTGAAACATTCCGTTGATAAAAAGGGAGTTTAGGAAAGCTGATTTGCGGGAGAAAGCTAAGATGAGTACAAGCTGGGGCGGATTAAAAAGGTTTCGGGTCCAGGGGGTTGTGCAGCGGAGCTGCACTCCTAAAAAGCCCCCTGGTCGCCAGTTCAGCGCGCTGAACTGAACCCGCCAGGCGCGAAATACCCCAGCAGGCTTAAAGCCAAGGGATACCTTACCTAAAGGCTGATAACTAACCGCTTCGTCAGTATTTAAAATCAAAAGCCCGCTGGAATTGCT
>CAOJXI010000248.1 GCA_948465665.1 uncultured Clostridia bacterium
GGACCCGAAACCTTTTTAATCCGCCCCAGCTTGTACTCATCTTAGCTTATCCCCGTAAATCAGCTTTTTTAATCTATTCTCTCTTTTTCTTTCCGAAGTATAAAAAGCCGAGTAATCAATTTTTCCAAAATAATCTGATCTTTTATCCGTGAAGATTTCAACTGTGTATCCGCCTCAGTCAAAAGCATAACAGCGCCCCGCAGGAACCCGGTTGAGCATCGAGAAACCTCCATCATAGCATTACGCACCCGAAAATCCCTTCCCTTATAATCAAAAGCGGCCAAAATCTGGCTTGTCCCTTTTCCGGCCAAAGAAGCAGCCTTCGCGCGATAAATATCAATAAATCCTGCTGCCAACGCCCCAACAATCGCCACAGGTTCTTCTTTCAAATAAAGCAATTGCCCTAAAATTTCCATTGCCTTATCAAAGTTCCCATAAATGACAGCCTTAGACAATTCAAAAGCGGTTGTCTCCATAACCGGACAGCAGCAGGTTTCCAAATCCAGCAATGTCATCTCTCTGCCTTCACAATAAGCCGCGACTTTATCCGTTTCGTTTTTCAGCAGGAGCATTTCCCCGCCGCACATCTGGTTAAGGGTACGGAACACATCCCGGGGCAGGGCAGCGCGGAATTTTGCTGCCCGGTCTACAGCAAAGCGGTATAAATCCGATTCGCTTCTCTTATAAAAAACCGCAATCTGCCCCACAGGTTCCAGCAGTTTTTCGAGTGTCCGGCACCGGGCACTTTTTTTGGTGTTAAAGTCCCCAGTACATACAAAAATGGCAACTGATTCTTCCGGCGGGTCTTTTAAAAATTCTTTCAGTTTATTGTATTCCGCCAAAGGAATCTTGTCCAAATCTACGCCTTTTACCAACGCGCAGTTTTTTCCTCCCATCATAGGAAAGGCTTCCAAAGCGTCCGCCATATCACGGCATTTAAACGCGCCCCCGTCAAATTCATGAAGGTTAAAGTCTGCATTCCCGCCTTCTAATGCCTTCTTTACCAGCCATGCCTGATAATGTTCTTTTAAATAATTTTCCTGCCCTGCAAGGATGTAAAAACGGGATAAACTTTCTGTTTTAATATGTCGGATAAATGTTTCCTCTTTCGTATGAAGCAACAGCACACCCTCCTTTCAATAACTTATTTCTGCAAAGCAACAGAACCATTTTTGATTGTAAAAACAGCGTCTTTTTCCGTGGTATAAACCATTTCGGCAGACCGCGGCGCTTGATAGATATTATAAGAATCTGTTGACTCTGTTACAATGTTATAATCAGAGGGAAGCAGATGAATCCCCTCTGCCCGTACCACAGGCAAAAATACAATTTGATGTTTTGGGTAAATGTCCAAATCTATTATAGCACTGTTTTCAAGAAAATTTAACACGCTTACCCCATCCGCCTGCATAGAAAGGGTATACCCGCTTTCAAAAGGTGTTATGGAAATAGATATGTCTTCTCCAAAAGAAAAGGACATTTTTTCTAACGGAATGAACTGTTCCGCATATCGGAGAAATTCTTTGCTTCCCGGTTGGGGCGGAGCGGCAAGAACAGAAATTTCCGTTTGGCTAGACAGAGGTTCCAGCTCCCCGCCAACCCGGTTGTTTAAAACTGCCAGTTCCAGATGCTGGATGTGGTAATCCTCCAAAACAGATGCAAGACGTTCTGATTCCCGGATACTGCCGATTTTCCCGATTAGAAGATGGGTTCGGTTTCGCGAAACAACAGCGCAGTTTGTTCCTGCCGGGATTATAATTCGCGTTAAATCTTTCATACAGATCGTATGGCTGAGGGAGGAAACGGAAAACAGGATTACAACCCAAAAAGTACCGGAAAGCAGGGTGGTTTTTCTGCCATCATGCAGGCAGAGCGCCCCAATTACAAACGTCCCAGCCAAACATGGGATAATCCATACCATTCCCTTGGGTATAACGGAAAAAGGGATTTTGGAAATCCATAAAACAGATAAGTTTAAAAGCCCGGAGAATAAACCGGAAATATTGAGAAGTATTTCAGAGAGTATGGGAACAGGCAGACAACCCAGCAATCCAAACCCCAACACAAGGGGAAGCAAAAGCGAAGCCGCCAGGCTGGAAACAGGGGAGACAAGCGAAATTGTATACCCTGCCGCCCAGGAGATAGGGATTACTGCTGCTAAAGCGGAAAGACTGGCGAAAACCGGACTTAAAATGGAAAACAGAACCTTTTTATATGGACTTTCGCTGGTTAGATGATGGGCAAATTCAGACATCTTTGGGCTGAACCATAAAATTGCAAGAGTGGAACCGGCAGAATACCACATGGAAACAGATGCCGCGGAAAATGGATTTATAAGCGTCAGTACCAAAACAGACGCCCCTAAGGCGTTTATGTTATGATATGGACGCTCTAATATTTGGGAGATATAAATCAAAATCCACATTCCCGCTGCCCTGAGGATGGAGTTTGAAGCCCCCGTGAAAAAGCAATATGCCAAAATAACCAATATCCCCAACAGGGCCTGCCACTTTTTGCTTTTTCGGGTTTTCCATATAGGCAGGTGGGAGAATAAGCCGGACAACACAGACAGATGCAGCCCTGATAATGCCAGGATATGGGATAATCCCGCCCTGCGGAGAGTTTGCAGGGAAGTATTGGAAAGGCGGGAACGGTCTCCCGTTATAATTGCACATAAAAGCGCTCCCCTCTGGTCTGGCAAAACATTGGAAATCATACGGGCTGTTTTTTGGCGGAGCTTAGATGAAATACTTTCAGGGTAAAGATGCCCGCTTGGGGTAAAGCTCCCTATAATGATTTTGCCTTTCAGGTGGATTCGATTGCCATAAAGGGATGATTCCTCCCAACGGGAATCGGGTTGAGGGTAAAATGACGCCTGCCCTGTGAAGTTTTCCCCTATCTGCCCTGCTGCCATGTCGGAACTTGCCCAAAGATAAGCCCGTAAACGATGAGCGCCTTTTATAGATGGGATTGAAACGGTATATCTTACCCCATTGGTTTGGGGAAGGATATCTGTGATTTGACATTCCAGGGTGCGGGTTTCACCAATATATTGGGATACAGCTTCGATATTGGTATGGTGACATATTATGTATCGGGTCAGCGACAGCGCGGACGCTGTCAGAATGAAGAACCAGATATGGCGGCCAGAGAAAGGTTTTGACAGAATCAGAAACAGGATTGCAATAATGGATAGAATGGCAAGAAGTATGGCTGGAACAGTACCAAATAGACACGCCAGCGCACAGGAGAGAAATGCCGCACATCCCGCAGCGGCAAAGGGCGCAAACCGTTCTATACCTACTTCCCCCCTTAATGTTGATAAATTCCATTATACTTTGATAAAAGGGATTTTTCAATATGGATAAAAAGCTAATTTGCGGGGATAAGCTAAGATGAGTACAAGCTGGGGCGGATTAAAAAGGTTTCGGGTCCAGGGGGCTTTCCTCAAAAGCCCCCTGGTCGCGCCCGCAGGCGCGAAACACCCCAGCAGGCTTAAAGTAAACAGAAACCTTGCCTAAGAGGTAGAACCTAACCGTTTCGTCAGTATTTAAAATAAAGCCCGCTGGAATTGCTCAGGGGGTGG
>CAOJXI010000249.1 GCA_948465665.1 uncultured Clostridia bacterium
GCCATCCAGCAAACCAACGGTTTGCGGATGATGGCGTACCTAAGACCGAAAAGCTGAAATTTACAGGCAGAAATTCCGTAATCTTTGGGAGTAAAAAGAATGTTGAAAATAGCCGTCTGCGACGATGAGCCTTTCATGTGCGAGATGCTGAAAGAAAAAATAGGGGAATATTTGAGGGAAGGCTCTAAAGAATTTAAAATTTTCTGTTATCCCAATGGGGAAAGCCTGCCTGTTTCCGGCGGCTTTGACATTGTGTTCCTGGATGTGCAGATGCCGGGTATCAGTGGAATGGAGCTTGCAAAACGGCTGCGGGAAAACGGAAATTCCTGCGCTGTTATCTTTGTCACTGTTTTAAAGGAACCTGTTTTCGACGCTTTTGAAGTGGACGCGGTGGACTACCTTTGCAAACCTGTTGACAGTGTACGCCTGAAACGCGCCTTGGAGCGGGCAATCCGCCGGACGGAAGAACAAAAGGGGAAAACGCTTTTAATCCAGACCATGAACCGCCACCAGTCTGTAAAATTGGATTCCATCTTGTATTGCGAAGTGTTCAACCGGAAAATCTTACTTCATACACAGCAGGGCGTTATAGAATATTACAGCCGGCTTTCCGACGTGGCAAACCAGCTTGACAGCCGTTTTGCCAAATGCCATAGAAGCTACTTGGTAAACTTGGATTACCTTTCGGAGTGTTCCAAAGGACAAATCATACTGACAAACGGGGAACGTATCCCTGTTTCAAAGGCCCGATGGCAGGCATTTATGAGCCAAATGCTCCACTATATGAAAAACGAGGTAGAACCATGATCGCCGCAAACCTGATCTATTTTCTGGCGTTTCCCTGCCTGCTTTCCTGGTTTTACTGCCGCTGTTCCTCCGTAGCCTTTTCGCCGATTTTCACGGCGCTTTATACTGCGGGGTTTTTGGGAATCTCCGTGATGACGTTCCTTCCTGGGTTCCTCTCCCCGGTTTTAGGGGTCTGCCTCCTGGCGCTTTGCGGGGTTGGGATTTATAAACATCCTCCGGCTTTGGCGGTCAGCGTTTCCGCGCTGGTCTTATCCCTCTTTTTCCTAACGGTTGGGCTGGTTCAGTCTATGGGGTTCTGGCTAATCGGGCGTTTCTGGTCGCCCTCCCCGCTGATGGAAGGGATTCTTCAATATGGCGATGTCCTATTTTCCTTGTTGGAATTGCTGCTTTTAGTTGGATTGTTCCGTTTTTTCCTCCGGCCTTTTTCAGAAATTTCTTCCCATTTGGGAAATTCCGCGCTTTTGCTTTTAGCTGTGCCGCTGTTCTTTATTGTCTTTACGGAAAATATCGTCTCAAAAGGGATTTATGGGGATACGATTGTCTGGGATTCTGCCGAAGGGATTGTTTTCCCTGTTGTGGACAGCTTCAGCCTGTTCTGCCTGCACCTGCTGGGATATTTGGGGATGTTCGCCATTTTAACTGCTTTCCAGCGGCTTTCCCAGTCTATCCGTAAAAACCAAAACCTCCGCCAACTGGAATTCCAGATAGAACAGCAAAAGTCCTATCTTCTGGAAGCACAGGCAAGATATGATAAAACCCGCTCCTTCCGCCATGACATCAAAAACCATCTTGTTTTATTGAAAGGCTTCCTTTCCAAAGGGGAAACGGAACGGGCGGCGGAATATCTTTCCTCTTTAAGCCATGCCGCTGAGGAACTATCTTTTCCCGTCCATACCAACAACCCTGCGGCGGATATCCTGCTTGAAAACAAATTCCTTGCAGCCCGGCAATATGGGGCTGCCGTTGAGTGCCGCCTGGACATTTCCGCCCAATGCCCTATTCAAGATATGGACTGGTGCGTTATTTTGGCAAACGCTTTTGACAATGCCCTGGAAGAAATATGCTCCCTGCCGGAGGCAGAAAGGTTTATTCGGATTTACAGCCGGAAAAAGGGGGATTTTTTCCTGTTCCATATAGAAAACGGAACCCATAAGGATTCGATTCCTATTTACGGCACGGGTTTATCTAATATAAAGGCCGCAATTGAGAAATATGAAGGCACGATGGAAATTTCTGTTAAAGGGAATATTTTTAGTTTAGATATCCTTTTCCACTTTTCACAACATTAAAATACCCGTTCACATCAATTCCCCTTACCCGCTGTTTTCAAACCGGTTATAATAAAAGCCAGAAACAGAAGGAGGTGAATTCGATGAATGTCAATGGAATCGGAACGCCCAGTTCGTCCCAGGCTTCCCCATCCCAATCCGGCGGGGGAACAGAGCAGCAGATCCGCCAGTTGGAGCAGAAACTGGAACAGTTAGGGAAGGAAAAGCAAAAGGCGGAAAAGGCGCATAACAAGGAAAAAGCAGAGAAAATCCGAAAACAAATGGAAGAACTGCAAAAACAAATCCAGTTATTAAAACAGCGGCAGAAGCCCGCTGAAAAGACAGATGAAGCCGATGAAAGCCAGACACCCAGAAAGTTTGAACGCTGGGCTTGAGGGATTGTTTTTTGGGTTTCAAAAACGCATAAAAGGGGAGTTGGATTGCTGCGCTTCCAACTCCCCGGATTGGTTATAAATTACAGAAATATTACCATTCATAACCTTTTCCATATTTGGAAAGGTCAGCCGGATTTCCGTCTTTTGATTGGACACGAAGTTCACACATATAATGCTTAACTGTGCCAATCAAAGACCCCTGGTTTAAAACATCCCCAACATCAACGGAAAAATCCTCTAAATGCGAATATTGGAATTGATAATTTCCGCTTTCTGTAACAACATATTTTCCATAATAGCCTTTTCTTCCAGTTTCTACCACGATTTCATCTGCAACAGAGTATACTTTTGTTCCGGGATTGGCGTAAAACATCAGGTCTTTTTTAACGGCTTCGGGACTGGTTTCATAAAAAATTGGAAACGCTACCCTGTATGCTTCGCATGGGAAAACCTCCAATTCATATTCAACCGGCTGTTTCTCTTTCGCTTCCAGATCGTCTGCCGGAGTATCTTCAGCGTCAGAAGATTCTGGAATATCTTCATCGTCTTTGTCCAAGTCTGCTATCTTAATACTGGCAGGCTTTTTACTTACAGTATCATCTATATCTTTATCGTTTTTGCTTGAATCTGCTATTGTAATACTAGCAGGTTCTTCATTTATAAAATTGTCCGCCGCAGAAACTGTCTGCGGCTTTTCCTTTATATGGAAGCTTACAACAGAGCTTGCCATTAAGAACCTGTATTCATAACCGGGGATGCTGGATGGGCGAGGATTTTTCCCGCCAGACAAGGAGGTTTTCCGCAGCAATCCTGTCGGATTGCAAGGGAAAGCGACGCAGTATGGCTGGAAAAAGACCGCTCAGACAGCGTGGGGCGGTTGTGAATACAGGTTCTTAGGTACGCCATCATCAGCAAACCGTTGGTTTGCTGGATGGCTGCAAGAGGAAACCTCCAGCTCTGTCCAACTCTGCGGAAGTTGGACGAAGAGGAAGAAAGCCCGCATAGTAGGGCTGCTCCCACGAAGCTGGTTCCAGTCCCAATCTTGTACCTCACTCTGAGCAATTCCAGCGGGCTTTTGATTTTGAATACTGACGAAGTGGTTAGTTATC
>CAOJXI010000250.1 GCA_948465665.1 uncultured Clostridia bacterium
CCAGGGGGCTTTCCTGAAAAGCCCCCGGCAGGTCCAGGGCGGCGCCTTGGTCGCGTCCGCAGACGCGAAATCCCCAGCGAGCTTAAAGCAAACAGAAACCTTGCCTAAGAGGCTGATAACTAACCGTTTCGTCAGTATTTAAAATCAAAAGCCCGCTGGAATTACTCAGTGGGTGGTATAAGATTGGGATTGGTACCAGCTTCGGGCGGGCAGCTCCATTAGGCGGGCTTCTTCCTCTTCGTCCAACTCCGCAGAGTTGGACAAAGCTGAAAGTTTCCTCTTGCAGCCATCCAGCAAACCAACGGTTTGCCATGATGGCGTACCTAATACTGAAAACCTTAAAATTAAGAAAAAAATTTCATAAACCATCTAAATAGACAAAAGCTGTAAAAGCTATCAGGGGAGCTGCCGCTGTATCCTCACAAATGTGGAAGCGGCGGCTTCCCCCTTTTCAAATGAATAGAAAGGAAGGTCTGCTATGGCAGCAACACCGACTACTCCATCAACTGCATCCGCAAGCCGTAAGAAAAGCGTAGGGGCTATGCTGAAACGGGACTTTATCAAATACAAGGGGATATACGCCCTTGCGATTCCAGTGCTGGCCTATTTTATCCTTTTTAAGTATGTCCCCCTGTACGGCATCACCATCGCTTTTAAAAACTATGTGCCGACCAAGGGGATTTTTGGAAGCCAGTGGGTAGGGTTCGAGCATTTTATGCGCTTTTTCAAAAGCGTGTATTTTAAGAGAACAATATGCAATACCCTTTTAATTAGTATCTATGACGTTACATTCGGCTTCCCTGCCCCTATTATTTTTGCCCTCCTGCTTAATGAGGTAAAGAACAGTGTCTTTAAAAGAACTATCCAGACGATTACCTATCTGCCCCATTTTATTTCCACTGTGGTTATTGCTGGTATGATTATCGACTTTACCTCCCAAAACGGTCTAATCAACAATATTATCGCCCTATTTGGATTTGAACGCTCCGATATGCTCATGAGACCGGAACTTTTCCGCACCATCCACATCGGCAGCGGAATTTGGCAGGGGGTTGGCTGGGGCTCCATCATCTATTTATCCGCCCTATCTTCCATTGACCAGGAGCAGTATGAAGCAGCTTATATTGACGGCGCCAACCGCTGGCAGCAGGCTTGGAGCATCACAATTCCCGGCATCATGCCCACCATTACCATCCTGTTTATCTTGAAAATCGGCGGGCTGATGAGCGTTGGTTCTGAAAAAATACTCCTTCTTTACAGCCCTGTCACCTATGAGACAGCAGACGTTATCTCTACCTTTATTTACCGCAAGGGCCTTTTGGATATGGATTACAGTTTTTCTACTGCTGTTGGTTTATTTAATTCTGTAATTAATATCATCCTTTTGACTATTGCCAATACATTGAGCCGCAAGGTCAATGAAACAAGTCTGTGGTAATCCACATATTTAAAACTGTTATCCAATGAGAAAGGAAGGCAAAAAATGGCTGTAATGAAAAAAACGCCGGGTGATTATATCTTTGATATTGCTAACACTATTTTTATGTGGTTTATGATTATCATTACATTATATCCCTTTATTTATGTTGTCATGGCCTCCCTGAGTACTCCCAAGCTGTTCCTCGCCCATACTGGGCTGTTGTTTAAACCGGTAGGGTTCAGTTTGGAATCCTACGAGGCAGTTCTCCGCAATCCCAATATTAAGATCGGATACCTGAATACCCTTTTTGTTGTGTTAGTGGGGACTTTTTTTAATGTAATTGCCACCTCCATTGGGGCTTATGTCCTTTCCCGGAAAGGCCCTTTCTGGAAAGGCCCTTTGATGGTTGTCATTGTTATCACCATGTTTGTAGACGGCGGGCTTGTCCCTAATTATCTGTTGGTTCAAAACCTGGGGCTGTATAATTCCCGGTGGGCTCTGATTCTTCCCGGTCTGATATCCACCTATAACATGATTGTTATGCGTACCGCCTTCCAGGGAATCCCTGAAAGCCTGGAGGAATCTGCCCGTATTGACGGAGCTAATGACTGGACAATTCTCTTTAAGGTCATAATCCCGCTGGCAATCCCCACTATGGCGGTTATTTCCCTCTTTTATGCTGTCAGCCATTGGAATTCCTGGTTCAGCGCCATGATCTATTTAAAGGATAAGACTAAATACCCTTTACAGTTAATACTGCGGGATATTATTGTCCAGAGCCAGGTCAGCGATATGACCACTATGGATTCCTATATGGATCGCTACGCGGTCAGCCAGACAGTTAAATATGCCACTATTATGGTTGCTACGATTCCTATCCTCTGCGTCTATCCCTTCCTGCAAAAATATTTTGTCAAGGGCGTTATGATTGGGGCTGTCAAAGGATAATGTTATATGGTATACTAATACCATGGAAAATGAATTTTATAGAAGGATGTGTTCTGCAATGTCCGCTGAAAAACTCCCAGTTACCCAAAAAATGGAATTCCTTGGAGAAACCCGCATGGCTATGTTCCTTCCCAAAATTTTTGAAACCTGCCATGCGGCAAACCTCCTTGAATTACATAACCATGACATCCTCTGCACCTGGTTTGCCGGGAGCGGGGAGGGTAATCCCGATACCTGCGTTGTACTCAGCCGGATGAGCGCCCAAACCGGCGAATGGTCTGCCCCGGAAGTCATGTCCAGCGACCCGGAACGTTCGGAACAGAATCCTGTCCTGTTCCAGTCCCCTGACGGCCCGGTATGGCTTTTATATACTTCAAATGAACCGCACAATCAAAAAACAGCCTATATTTGTTTGCGAGTTTCAAATGACAACGGCTTTACCTGGTCAGAACCAAGAATTCTTTTTGAAGAAACCGGAATTTTTATTCGCCAGCCTATTATCACCCTCTCTAACGGGGACTGGCTCTGTCCTGCCTATTACTGCAAGAAATCCGGTGATTACAGCGTTGTAAAGATATCCTCTGACAAGGGTACAACCTGGACGGAGTATGAGATTCCCAACCCGGTTTACAGCGTCCAAATGAACGTAGTGGAATCCAAACCCGGGCATTTAATAGCAATTTTCCGCAGCCGCAAGGCAGACTATGTTTACCGCAGTGAATCCGACGATTTCGGACGCACCTGGCGGGGACCAGTATCCACTGACGCGCCTAACAACAACGCCTCCATGCAGATGGTTCTCCTCCGGGATGGGCGGCTGATGATGGCGTGCAATCCAACCAATATTTTGAAGGAATACCGCATTATGAAACGTGAGGACGGAACCACTTACCATAAAACGTACCGCACCCCTTTGGCGGTCTGTTTCTCCGAGGACGACGGATGGACATGGAAGGATTACCGCACCATTCAGGATGTTTACCAAGGAGCTTCCAGGGAAATCCAAGGTTTCTCCTATCCGTCCCTGATGCAGTCCCAGGATGGTACGATCCACTGCTGCTTTACCTTTAACCGGGAGAATATGAAATATATTGCTTTTAAAGAGGAATATTTTAATAAATTCTGATGAGCGGGCAGGGAAAATTTTATAGCTTTCTGCTTTCGGTACGCCATCATCCGCAAACCGTTGGTTTGCTGGATGGCTGCA
>CAOJXI010000251.1 GCA_948465665.1 uncultured Clostridia bacterium
CGTATTTGATTTATCTTTACTTGATATATCTTTATTTAATTGCGTTGGATTTTCCGACGTCGGATTACCCGATGTCGGAAAATCCAATATCGGCTAATCCAATACCGGCAGCGGAAGCTATACGCCCCGCAAAAGGCCGCTGTAATGCCAACACGTCGTTTATGTGGCAAGCTGCCACACCGTAGAAGCCCTTTTCCGGCGTTTTAAGCGGCCTTAGAGCCACGAAAACGGCAAGGGTAAGGGAATTACACTCCAACCCCCGAAAATGGCGTTCTACTGCGTAACAAAACACGAAAGGCAAATAAGTAAAAATCTTTACCCGCTGTTTTCGTTGGCCTGTATGACAAGCCCCTGCTCCAGTTTGTGATCTGTTGCTCCGTGCTACTGTTTTCTTTTGCTCCTGTCCCTGCTTGGAAAGGATAGGAAAGGAATGGGTAATTGGTAGAATCCGTACTTGATTTATCTTTACTCTATATATCTTTATTTAATTGCATTGGATTTTCCTACGTAGGTTTTTCCAACGTTGGATAATCCAATGCAGGTAAATCCAACATAGGTGGCGAGGTGGTACAGCACAAGTCTTATATTGCGCTCGGAAAGTCACCACATTGTCCGCACTCATTTTGAGGGACAGACTGTTACGCAGTAGGAGCCTGTTTCCCGTTGATTTAAGCGGCCTTGCAGACGCGAAAACGGCAGGGGTAAGGGAATTATACTCTGACCCTCGAAAATGGCGTTCTACTGCGTAACACTGGACACGAAAAAGCGGTGCTTCTACTTCCGGCAGTCGGAATGTAGAAACGCCGCTTTTCATACGTGGGGTACTGCCCTGTCTGGGGGCTGGCTCTCGCGGTATTGCGCATATCAAGGCTCTTTCCGTAAAAGTAGTAAATCGGTAGTAAATTCCTTGTCCATATCCGCGAAAGTGCCTGTATTTCAAGGCTTTTCAGAGATAATCAAGGTTGTTATTGTAACAATTATGATTGCCTTTTGCAAGTTGAAATGTTATAATAGGAACATAAGTTTCTTAAAAGGGAGGCGGCTTTATGACGCTTTATGAGAAATACAAGCAGTCTAAAATTGACTTTTCACTGGTCGGGTTGGAAAGAAGGGATACAAACAGTGATTATTTCTGTACGCCGGAAGGCGCAGAGATAATAGGATGGACAGGGGTAGACGGAATACATTATTGTTTTATAGAAGGGTTCCAGGAGGTGTTTTCGGTCAGCCCTATGGCCATAGACGGGGAATATGTCCATCCAGTGGCAAAGGATTTCCCGGACTTTTTGCGCCTGCTGCTTGCGTGCCGGAGCGAAGCCGCCATTGAACAGGCTTATGGATGGAGCCGTGAACAATTTGAGAGTTTCTTAGCGGAAAATCCGGCTTCTGAGGAACAGGAAGCTGTGTTAAAGCAGATGGAAAAGGAATTCTCCCTTACGCCGCTGGAAGACCCCTTTGGCTATATCAAAGAATTGCAGACAGGTTTCAATTACGGTCTTATCCCTTATAAAGCGGATTACTTCCAATTGATAAACGAATCGGAAGAACCAGAACCCCCAGAATGGAAGGTATACTATGACGCGAATTTTTGGGATAAGGCTCACAAAGGCAGGGCCGGGAAGGAAATCCCCCTGAATAAAACCTTTACATGGGGGAAAGCGGTTTGGCATATACCGTCTGTCTATTCCTGCAAAAAAGGTTTGGTAATAGATTTCTGTATAGAAGCCATGCCCTTTGAAGGGACAGAGGAACAGCGGCAAAAGGAAATAAAGTATTTCAGTGAAATGGATTTCAGGGCAGAAATATCAGTTGATGGGAACAGCATCAGCCAGAGGTCGGGCTGCGGAACCTGGTGGGTTCCGAAAGATTCTCTGGAAGAAGGGACGGAAAATGACCGGGAGGTAAGATGGATACTGGAACATTATAACCTTCCCTTTGACCGGACATGGAAGCTTTCAAGGGCTCATTTTCCGTGGGAGGCTGTGCCAAAGCTTGAATCCTTAAAACTGAACTTAACCGCCGAGCCTGTCAATATTTCCGCGGCTTGCTTTGACACGCCGAAGGAAGGGGAAAGCATAACCTTTACCCTTCCTGTCAGCGGGATGAAACATACGCTTACTGTGCAAAAATTGGAAGCTCTGGAATTCCCCTCTGAAAGCCTGAAAGATAATGACTGGTCTTTCCCGCATTATTATAACCGGATGCTTTATACGGTTTCCCCCAGCCTTCCCAAAGACACTTTTTACCTTCGCGATATGGCGGAGTCTGACACGCCGATCCCGGTTTTAAATGGAAATTCACAGAATAATGGAGCCTGTGCCTGTTCTATTGGGATTATCGGAGGTGCGGACGGCCCAACGACTATCTATGTCGCAGGAAAAGATGAGCCGGAAAAATGTCCTGCCGCCTATTCATCCCTGCATTTTCAGCCGGTTTCTGATGTGAAGTGGCAGCTCTCTTTCCGCCAGAAAATGCAGGAGGATATACAAGTTACGCTGTTATAGCCCCCAAGCCGGAACGCCAGGATTTTTACGGGCGTTCCGGCTGCTTTTTCTGCATCCAGTACAGGGCGGAAAACCCAGCTAATGCCATAAAAACACTGATAACCAGTTCCCGCCCCTGTGGAATTCCCGGAAACAATTCTGGAATAGAACCAAGCAGAAACCCGAAAATAATCAGGTATGTCCCCTGCGGGTATTTATCCATAAGGCGTTCCATTATCTTTGCAGTGAGAAGG
Source organism: uncultured Clostridia bacterium (assembly GCA_948465665.1). Taxonomy (GTDB): domain Bacteria; phylum Bacillota; class Clostridia; order Oscillospirales; family Ruminococcaceae; genus UBA1405. Next base: position 2,738 of record CAOJXI010000251.1, read on the forward strand.
ACTCCCGCAGCAGCCCCGATCCCTAACGGGATAAGCGGGACAATTTGCAGGCTGTTGATATTTTCCATAACGCTTACATACATCCCAAGCATCAAAAGCATTTGGGACACGCTGATTCCCGGCAGCACCAAAGCGGCAGCGGTAAGAACCCCACCTGCAAACTGGAGCATAACCCCAACAAGCCCGATGCCCTCCTGTGGCGCAAACACCCCGGAAGGGATACCGGAAAGCAGCATTACAATTAAAATCCCAATCACGGGATATAAAAAAATTTCCATAGAAAGCTTTTTTATTTTTGCTTCCCGGCAAATAACGGGAATCCCTCCTGCAACCGCTCCTAAAAAGAAGTATTTCAACGGCATAGGATACAATTCTATAAGATGCAGCAGCGAGCCGGAAAATAAAACCATCCCCAGCCCGCCCCCTAATGCAAACACAGCCAGGAATAGGATTTTCCCCTTATCCTTCCAGAAGGAATTGACTGCCCTGATCAGGCGGTCATAAATCCCTAACAGCATTGCCATAGAGCCGCCGCTGACTCCGGGGACAGTCATTGTGCCGCCAATCCAGATTCCCTTTAAAAAAACTGTTATCATATCCCGTTTCATAAGATAACCCCCTTGTTTCCATTCATTGTTATCTATTTTATGAAGGAAAAGAGGGGATTAGAAATGCTGTTTTATTTAATGTGGCTTTGGCAGAAAGCTTTTTCCTAATTTTATGGCTATTTGTTCTAGGTACGCCATCATCGCAAACCGTTGGTTTGCTGGATGGCTGTAAGAGAAAACCTGGAGGTTTTGTCCAACGTTGGCGACGCTAGTTCAGCAGAGCTGAACT
>CAOJXI010000252.1 GCA_948465665.1 uncultured Clostridia bacterium
ACTCAGAAAACTATACCCTATTATCTTATAATTTCTAACTTGGTAAAGTACTAGGGATTTCTTCCAAAAAAGGAGATTTCTCTTTTCCAGTTACAATTACTAATTCCTCTTTTGCGCGGGTAATACCTACATAAAAAAGTCTCCTTTCCTCCTCCATATCTATTTCCTTCCGCTCTGACTGCAATGGTAATATTCCCTTTTTTACTCCGCTTAAAAATACTACTGGATATTCTAATCCCTTTGCACCATGAAGACTCATAAGGGTTACAGTTCCTGCATCATACTGCTTTACTGCTGCGCTCCGAATCAAATCGCTTTCCTGGCCAAGTGCGAGTGCCTTTAAAAATTCATCCATATTCTTATAAAACACAGCTGTATATGTCAGTTTTTTTAGGGGTTCGTTTTCTATCCCAACTTTTTTGGCAAAGGACTCTAAAATTTTCCATGGTTTCCCTCTTGAACATAACGGAAGAAATTCTTGTACTACATGCAAAAATTTGCCTAACAGGGGATATTCCGAAAGGCTTTTTAATAATTTATCTGCTTTGTCTCCGTCTAAGACACCTTCTTTCCCTTTCCCAAAAATATTTTCCATTTCTTTTCCTAAAACCGAAATAATGTCGGAGGGACATCCCCACAATTTACAAAGACATCCATCCAGGGCGGAGTATTCTAATGGATTCCCTAGAAAACGGAAAAAGTCAATAGTCCCTCTTACCTTTTCATCTGCCAAATAATCATCCCTGCCTGCTACTACATAGGGAATTCCCTCTTTTTTCAGGCATTTTTCCAGCATATCTGATTGGCGGTGAGTCCGATATAATATCGCTATATCAGAAAAATCCCTCAGATTTTCCCTTTGGGCTGCATCATGACGTTCAGTATCTAACATATCTATACCGCCTACCATCTTATTAATTTCCTTTGCAATAAATATTCCCTCCGAAAGTTCTCCGGCAGTTTCTGCCTGCCGTACTGGAATACCGCTTGTCTTTTGTGCTTCTAATACCCTTTCCCCTCCTGGATTAGCAGAAATCGCTGATAAAGCGTAAGACAGGATTTCTGGCGTGCATCGATAGTTTTTTACTAATTGAATCGTTCGAAGGTTCGGATAATCCTTTCCCAAATGCACAAAACACTCTGCATCTGCGCCGCGGAACCCATAAATGGACTGATCTGGATCCCCTATTACAAACAGCCCTTTTCCTCCTTGCGCCCATTTCTGGATAAGCTGGTACTGAATTGGGTTAATATCTTGAAATTCATCTACCAGCAAATAGGCAAACGGATTTGCTTTCCCTTTCTTTTGATTTTGGATTTTCCATTGCTCTAATTCCTCTAAAAGCAGGTCGTCAAAATCCAGTCCCCCAAATTGGTGCAGCCGTTCTTGATATTTTTCAAAAGCTTCCTCTGGAAATGTGCTTTCCTGTTCGCTTAAACCATTTTTCCTTTTAGAAACCCACTCCAGGAACTTTTTCGGGGAACCCTTGCACGCCATTTCCTTTAAAAGTTTCTCTGCCATTTCCAGAGCGGCGGATTCATCTATCAAATGTATTGCCCTGTCTTGGGAAAGTCTCTGCAAACAAATTGCATGAAATGTTCCTATTGTCATCCCTTTGACAGCTTTCCTGCCGCCAAGCTTTTGTTCCAGCCTTTGGCGCATCTCATCCGCTGCTTTATTCGTAAACGTTACTGCTGTTATTTGCGATGGCTTTACACCCCTGGTTTTTATCAGATAAGCAATCCTCGATACCAATGTCTTTGTTTTCCCTGTACCTGGGCCTGCAATTACTGCTGTTACAGGTTCTAATGCCTCAACAGCCATCTGCTGTTCCTGATTCAAATTATCAGATAAATCTATATTCGAGGGTTTAGTTTCTCCCTGAACTGCCACTATTTCAGATATCTTAGGAATGTCCTTTTCCTGCGCCCTCTCACGCTTATCAGATAGGGTTTCCATGGTGAATAACGAAGTCTGCCCATTTAATAACTGGATTTCATCGCTGCTTAACAGTTGTATTACTCCATATTCTCCATCATAGCCCGGAATTCGCTCCACCTCTCCACGGCGTAAGCGACGGATCCCCTCCGCAATACATGGCCCTGCCGCCCCTTCAATCTGTTCAATAGAAGCCTCCCTAAGAATATAAAACTCATTTCCCAAATCCTTCAGCATTGACATATACTGCCGGTTTACTACTGTCCCACCCGCCGATGAGCCTGTACAGGCTGCAATTACTTCAGGCAAAGGCGATAAGCTTTCAAAGGGCTTTGCATTGGGCTTGGTCTCACCTTCCGCCCGATCTGCAAGCTGTTCTATCCGGTTTTGGACACCAATTGTCATTTTTTTACCGCACACAGGACAGATTCCCTGGTACCGCTTTGTTTCCAAAGGCTTCAGGCAAAGGTTACAGTTCCGATGCCCGTCAAGATGGTACTTTCCCTCCTCCGGGAAAAATTCGATTGTCCCCTGAAACGTATCCGATTTGCGGCCCTGGATTGCATCTGCTAACGCCGAATAGGAAAGCGGCCCCTGTATATTCAGCAGGTTTGCCTCCCTCCCAAGCTTTGCCGGAGAATGTGCATCCGAATTGGAAACCAGGGTATAACGATCCAATGAGGAAACCCTCCAATTCATAGGGGGATCAGAGGAAAGCCCAGTTTCTACTGCATGGATATATGGCGTAAGGTCTCCAAAACATTCTTCCATTGTTTCAAAAGCAGAAAATGCCCCAAAAACTGAAAAATGTGGAGTCCAGATATGCGCTGGTATAAATATCGCTTCCGGGCAGGCTTCCAAAGTAATTTCCAATAAGTCGCGGCTGTCAAGCCCTAATATTGGCCTTCCATCAGAATGAAGGTTTCCAATGGCCTCCAATTTTTTGGAAACTGCCTCGGCTGCTTCCAGGCTGGGCAGCAATATTACATTGTGTACCTTCCTGGTTTTCCCATTCTTTTTATAAATTGAGCTGATTTCCCCTGTTAGTACAAATTTTGGAATAATTGGCTCCCCTGCTACAAAATCCGCCTGGCGGAGTTCATCTTTTAACTGGTATAGCCCTTCTCCGGCAGGAACCAGTTTTTCATGAAGTTCTTCCCTCCAGGCTGGATGTGTGAAGTCTCCAGTTCCCAACAGCTTAATTCCCTTTCTTCTTGCCCATAGGTCAAGGTTCTCAGGTTCACAGTCCCGGCTGGTTGCGCGGGAATATTTGGAATGGATGTGTAGATCCGCTATTACCATTTTTCTCCCATCCTTTTATCTTTTAACTTAGAACCTGTATTCATAACTGGGGATGCTGGATGAGCAAGGATTTTTCCTGCCAGACAAGGAGGTTTTCCGCAGCAATCCTGACGGATTGCAAGGGGAAAGCACACAGTATGGCAGGAAAAAGACCGTTCAGACAGCGTGGGGCGGTTGTGAATACAGATCCTTATATTATTTAACGTGAGTTCGACGAAAAAGTTCCTTAATTGTAGGGATTTCGGCATTAGGTACGCCATCATCCGCAAACCGTTGGTTTGCTGGATGGCTGCAAGAGGAA
>CAOJXI010000253.1 GCA_948465665.1 uncultured Clostridia bacterium
GAAGAAAGCCCGCCTAATGGGGCTGCCCGCCCTAAGCTGGTACCAATCCCAATCTGATACCACCCCCGTAGCAATTCCAGCGGGCTTTTGATTTTGAATACTGACGAAGCGATTAGTTATCTGTTTCTTAGGTAAGGTTTTATCGTTGCTTTAAACAAGCTGGGGTATTTCGCCCTCTGCGGAGGGCGACCAGGTCTGTCTGCCCTGGACCCGACCGGGGGCTTTTGAGGAACAGCCCCCTGGACCCGAAACCTTTTTAATCCGCCCTAGCTTGTACTCATCTTAGGTTTCTCCCGCAAATCAGCAATTCAAAAGGGACGAAAGCTTTTATACTTTCGTCCCTTTTCTTACTCACCAAATATCCAAAGATGTACAATTCCCAGATACTCCCTTACCACATATGCTGGAACCAAATAAAACGATGTTGGCGCATAGCGATTATAAAACTTCATCCCCAGCCGTTTCGCCATTAACGCCGCGCGGCACTGATGATACCCGCTTGTCACAATAGTAATGGTATCCGGCCAGCCAGCTTCTGCAATAATCTGCCTGGAAAAAATGAGGTTTTCCTGTGTACTGGTAGACTGATTTTCCTCCCGGATACGTTCCGGCTCAATCCCTTTTTTTATCAAATATTCCCGCATAATATGGCTTTCGGAATATTCCTCATCCAGCCCTTGTCCCCCTGAAACAATGCAGTTAAGGGATGGGTCTTTTTCCAGTGCCCGGTAAGCGCTGTCGAGTCTTTGCCGAAGCATCACAGTTGGGCGGTTCCCGTTAATTTTGCATCCCAATACTACCAAAGTAGTTTCGCAGTCCTTTGGTGGGAAGTGGAAGAAAGCATATCGAATAATCATAAAGGTAAGCACAATGGCAAATAAAATCCCAGCCCAAAGGATTCCATAAACCGCCCCTTCCATCCAGTGCCAGTTATTGCCAAAAATTTTCTGAAAAAAGCTTTCCTGGCGTAGAATTAAGAGAAAAATCCCTCCTAAAATCAGCGCCCAAATCCCCTCGCTTCTCCAAATCCCATGCGTAATAATCGGTAGCATTCCGCAAATAATCATGGCAATTCCTAGGTAGTAACAAAACCGGCGCATAAATGTATAAAAAAGATTCAGCATATTTTCTCCTTTAGAGGTTATTCGTTCCTCTGTTTCTCACCCAGCCAATCTAAAATCGCTGCTCTCATGTCAGTAGCAAGGTACAGTGAACCGCAAATCACAACGGCGCCATCCTTTCCCGCCAATTCCAGCCCGCGCAGATAACTTTCCCGGAAGCCTGCCCCCAGTTCAACGCATCCGCAATATTCCCCTGCAATTTCCGCCAGCTTTTCTTTTGGAAGGGCGCGGTACTCCAAACTGGGCGTTACTGCAATAACTGCGTCAGCAAGGGAAGCAATCCTTCCAACAACCTTTTGACAATCTTTATCCCCCATCATTCCCATAATGGCAACTAATGGTTTTATATCCCTCAGTACATCTTTTAAAGTGATTTCTAACGCCTCCGCGCCGTTGTCATTATGGGCGCCGTCTAAAATGGTCAAAGGCTGCCTGCAAAGTATTTCTGTCCTGGCGGGAAATGTTACATTTGCAATTCCCTGGATAATCTGGGAATCTGCCGCCTGAATCCCCGCTCCGCGTATTGCACGGATTGTCTCAATTACATTGATAGCATTGCAGATCTGATGCTGTCCAAGAAGCGGAAGGTGGATTTTTAACCCGTCATATATAAAATCTGTTCCATCAATATCATGCTTTATAATATTGGCATGGCTGAAATTACCCTGGATAAGCGTGTTGCCATTTTCTGCACACTTTTCCATAATAGCCGCTAACGCATCAGGTGCCATAAGGGGATAAGCGCATACAGGGCACTTTCCTTTTATGATGCCCGCTTTTTGAGAAGCTATTTCTTCCAAAGTATTTCCCAGCATATTTGTATGGTCAAAACCAATATTGGCAATAACTGCCACCAAAGGTTCCTGAATAATATTGGTGCTGTCCCTAAGCCCCCCAATTCCCACCTCCAAACAAACAACATCGCATTTCTGTTCTGCAAAATATACAAACCCTATCGCTGTAACTACCTCAAATTGGACAGGGCCGTCGCCCTCTTGGTACATCTGGTCAATAACAGGCTTGATTGCAGATACTATCCGTACCAGGTCATCCTTTGGAATCATTTTCCCGCCAATTTGAATCCGTTCCCGGAATTCCAGCACATAGGGGGAGATAAACATTCCCGCTTTATACCCGGCACAGGTCAGGATGGAATTTAACATTGCAGTGGTGGAACCCTTCCCATTGGTTCCGGTAATATGGATATAGGAAAGCTTGTCCTGCGGGTTTCCTAAAAGCCCCATAAACCGCCGCATCCGGTTTAGACCTTTTATTTCGCTTCTATGGCGCAGATTTATAATATAGTCAACTGTTTGTTCAAAATCCATAAGTATTTACTGCCTCCTGATTAAGACTTTCTATCTGGGAATTTCCAATAGTATCCATCCATATAATTGGGGTTCAGTGTCCGTCCCTTTTGCTGTTAGAACCACCGGCAGAAACTGCGGGGATATCTGCTCGGTCTTGGTTGCGGTAAACCATCCCCCGTCATATCGTACAAACCATACAAGTCCTTCGTCTATTTCTGCCTGTAACGCCGGCGCTTCACGGTCAGTTTCGATTGTCAGGCCGTCTGCCGGGGCCGCCATAAAAAAACTGCCCTCACTGGCAATAGGTTTTTGATTGGCTAGTTCTGGCAAAGGATGGTGGGATAAGGTATACAGGGTTTCATAAGGAACGCGGTTTTGCAGCGTGCCGGGATCAATGGAAAGATAGCCTTCCAGCCGTTCCAGTTTGGCCCAGTATCCGTCCGGCGTTTTCTCTTCTGATAAGGTAAGGCGGTATATTTGCCCCTGCGTTTCTCCTGGAACACATGCCATAAACGTTAAATCTGCCGAAAGCAGCTTCCCTGCGCTGTTAAAACGGATTTCGTTAATGGAATCAAGATAAACGCTTTTGACGCCCTTCTGGTCAATCGTTTGCCGAATACCATCTAATCTTTTTTCAGTCAGCAAATTTTCCGCCGTCAGTTCTGTAATTTCCCAATTACTATAAACACGATAAGAATCTTGTGGGTACATCATACCAAACAGCCATTGAAAAAAGAAAACTAAAAGCGCTACTCCTATTGTAAGCAGCGGAACAGAAAGTTTCTGCCAAATGGTCGAAGGCGCGGCTTGGGATTCGGGTTTGTTTTCTTCCATATTTATCCCCCTGAATGATTTTTGGCTCTGAGGTACATTTTAACATATTGCGGACAAGGTTTCAACTATGGCGTCAAATCTATTATTCCATATGAAAAACCACAGTATTAAATGGTTCATTGTAAAATGAAATAGGACAAAGAAAAGAGCATAGCGAACATGGTATA
>CAOJXI010000254.1 GCA_948465665.1 uncultured Clostridia bacterium
TAAGAGCCTGTTCAGCATCTCCCTGCGCACGTCTTACCGGTGGATTTTTCGCACCTGTTTGACTCCTAAATAGGCTCCAAGGCAGAAAAAACTGTTTTGCTGACCGCCGGCGACTTGACAATCCTTCCAGAATCAGTATACTGTAACATATAAAAACAGGATAATCTCGCTAAAAACAAAGGGATTTTCCAAATTCTTTAAAAAAACTTATAAAATAGTTTAAGCATTAACAATAGAAGTTGATTTATCAATGTAGAAGGAGTGGAATATCTTACAATGGCAGAAGAAAAAGTAAAAAATTATCCTAAAATTTTTATAGCAGGGGATTCTACAGCGGCAAGTTATTCCGGGGAACGTTTTCCAATGATGGGCTGGGGGCAGGTAATCGGGTATTACCTCCAAAATGTATGTATCGTCAACCTGGCCCAATGCGGAAGGAGTTCTCGAAGCTTTATCACAGAGGGATGGTTTGCACTGATAGAGAAAGGCATCTCAAAGCATGATTTCCTTTTAGTACAGTTTGGGCATAATGATGAAAAGTCTCAAGACCCCTCCCGTTACACAGACCCGGAATCCTCCTATCCAGAGCATTTGATGCGTTATGTAGATTTAGCGCGCAGCCGGGGGGCAAACCCGGTATTAATTACGCCGGTAGCCCGCAGGAAGTTTGAGGGCGGGAAACTGACAGATACCCATAAAGCATATGCAGATGCAGTACGAAAACTGTCTGAAAAAGAACAGGTTCCATGCGTTGACCTGACAGCGTTAAGTATGGAACTGATGGAGGGCCTAGGAGAAGACGCTTCCAAAAGGTTGTTTACAAAGGTACAGCCGGGAGAATATCCAGGATATCCAGAAGGCCATGACGACGACACGCATTTTTGCCAGGAGGGGGCTTTGGAAATAGCGTCCCTGGTAGGGAAAGAAATGAAGAAGCTGTTTCCGAACATATTCTAAGAACCTGTTGAGAGGCAGAAAAGAAAGGCGTTGATACTGAAATGAAAGCGCATGTGCGGAAATCCAGCCAGCAGCCAAAAGAAACGGTACTGCTGTATCATTTGGAGCCAGAAAAGGAAAACAAAGCCCGTCAGGTATTAGAGAACTGCGGGGCAAAGGTAATTACAGCCGGACTTGAAGATTCTGAGCAGACTTTGGGTGCGCTTTTGGGGATGGATGGTTTCCCGCGGTTTGACGGGGAACCAAGCCAGAAGGTAGAAAGTGAAGCAATTTTATTTTCCGGTTTTGACAATACTCGCTTAAACGTTGTTTTGTCACGCCTGAAATCTGCGCAGGCATCCACCGCTTATAAGGCTGTACTGACCGTAAATAATCAGGGGTGGACAGTGGCGCATTTAATAGGGGAACTGGCAAAGGAGCATGATCTTCTTTCCAGGCTGGATCAGTTGCGGGGATTGACGAGGCAGCTTTTGCAGCACGATCCAAAAAAGCTTTCGGAACAGAACCGTCAGGATGCGGTTGACTCTCTGGCAAAGGCACAATCCATTATGAAAAGACCTTCTTCCGCCAGTATAGATGATATTGATATGACTATTGCAGGATTGCAGCGTTCGATTGCCATGGCTATGGCAGCGGACATTAACCACGCAAACCATGAAACGCCCATCCATCGAAAGGATGAGGCAGAAAAAACAGAATAAGGGTTCCATCCCCGGCTGCTTTTGGCTATATACTTTTAGAATCCAGGGTTTCAGCGCGCCAAAAGGCAAAAGCAGCGCAGGCCGGGAGGAATAAAAGAAAGGCAGTAAAGCACCATAGACGGTATGCTTTTATTGCCTTTTGCTGTTTTTCAAGGAGACAGGGGCAGCTTTTCATTCAGAAGATGCAGACGAAAATATAGGAGACTGATAGAATATGAGAATTCCGCACAGGTTGGACGTTCGGAAAAAAGTTGTGGGAAAGGAGCGTTATCCCATATGAGGGAACTGGGATTGAAGAAAAAAGAATTTGAAGAATACATTGAGAAAATAATGGAAATCTATGGGGCAGTAGGGCTAGGAGTAACCATTGTCAGCCCCCAGAAAACCATGTACCGAAAATTTTTTGGCTGGCGTGATGAAGAGAAACGTTTGCCCGTCGATGAAAATACGCTTTTTGGCCTGGCTTCCATTACAAAATCCTTTACCTGCCTGGCAATTATGCAGCTTCATGAAAAACGGAAGATAAACATTAATGACCCTGTTTCCCAATACATTCCCGAATATCACAACAACAACCAGAAGACTGTCCGGGTTTATCACTTGATGAGCCACAGCGCAGGTTTTTTTCCGCAAAAACGCTTATGTGTTGAATCTGTTGCAAGGGAAATAGGAATTTGGGACAGCGGCGAGGATTTGGCTTACAGCCTGCCGCTTGCAGAAGAAGGAATTCGGCGCGTTGCCGGAAACCTTGACCGGCAAACTACTTATATTGCAGATCCTGGGGAATTCCTCAGCTATTCCAATGACAGTTATGGCCTGCTGGCTGAGATAGTCCGCCGCTTCGGAGGCGAAAGCTCTTATGCCGAATATATAAAAAAATATATCCTTGAGCCTTTGGGGATGGAACGAAGCAGCTGCGGTTTCCTGAAAACTGCCGCTGATCCAAACGTTTCCCTCCTTTACCGCTTTGAAAACGGGAATAGGCTTGTTACCAATAATTTTTATGACAACGCCTTTGTCTTAATGGGCGGGGGTGCTTTGAAATCCACTATTGCCGAAATGGAAAAATATCTGCGCATGTACCTTCTTTCAGGCTGGGGGGAAATGGAACAGATTGTCCAAAGCGAATCCATTGGACAGATGGTGATTCCTCAGGTTAATTATCGCTTTAATTGGAAATATGGTTTTGGATTGGCTGTTTCTAGGATTGAGGATGCTAGGATTATTGGACATGGCGGAAGTTTGACAGGGGTTTCCTCTCACTTCCTCTGGTCGCCGGAATTGGAAAGGGGAATAGCAGTTTTATGCAATACCAGCGGTGTCCCAGTTGGCAATATTGCTTTGGCTGCTATGCGGATTATGGCTGGTGTACCTATGGAAACGGCTATTGATAACTGGAAGGAAAAATTGTGGCCGGAAAAAGATGTCCTTTTAGCTTGCGGGATTTATTCCTGTGAGGAGGGAACAGATGCTGAAATTGTAAGGTACGGGGACGGTTTAGGGCTGAATGAAAAAAAAGGCGTTATCCCGCTTAAAATGGTTGCAGGGGATACGCTGATTTATCAGGATAGAATGTCAGTTTTGGATTTGAAGGTGTTTCGGAGAAAAGATGGTACGGTTTGGGGAATGAGACGTGGAGGAAGGGTCTTGCAGAAAAAAGAGGATGAGGAAAGCTGATTTGCGGGGATAAGCTAAGACAAACGCAATCTGGGGCGGATTAAAAAGGTTTCGGGTCCAGGGGGCTTTCCTAAAAAGCCCCCTG
>CAOJXI010000255.1 GCA_948465665.1 uncultured Clostridia bacterium
TGGGATTGGAACCAGCTTCGGGCGGGCAGCCCCATTATGGCGGGCTTCTTCCGCTGTGTCCAAGTTCAGCTCTGCTGAACTTAGCCCGCCAGAGTTTGACGAAGCTGAAAGTTTCCTCTTGCAGCCATCCAGCAAACCAACGGTTTGCCATGATGGCGTACCTAATACCGAAAAGCAGAAAATTTTATTGAACCCACGTTATAGAAAACTTTCGGCTGTACCCGCAAATGGGGGGTTATAACCGTTTCCGCCTCCAAACAATACCGCCAACCAGAACCACAGCCCCAAGCATCGCCCAAGCGAAATAATTATTTTTTTTCTGTGGTTCAGCTTCAGACCCATCATCAACAGCCACATCAGCCGCAGCATTTGCCGGCTTGATTTTTTCAACCCAAACCCGAACCGGAACAGTTCTCAAAGGCTGTTTCGGTGCCCCGGCAACAGAATCCGACCAACTCAATAAAGCGTCTTCATAATCTCCGTCAGAAATCGTTTCAATATTTGGCAGACTGAAAACCATCATGTCCCCCTGGGCGTCTTTTGGCACAACAGCAGGAAATTTCCGTTCTCTAAGGCTCAAAATAGCCTTTCTTTGCCTGCCCTCCTGGTCGGTAAATTCAATTTCGGTATTATCATAGGAAGTGCAGTCAATATTAGCCTTTTTAAAGTTTGCAAATCCGTAATCAAGCAGATTGACAGTATCTGAATATTCGTTTACAGCGCTCCCTGCTTTCATGACTACACAAATTAACGTCATACCGTCCCGCTCCGCAGCAGTCATTAAACAGTGTCCGGCTGGCCTGGTCCATCCTGTTTTTCCTGCTATTATCCCTGGATAATAGCTCTCATTGTCGGCCTGCATCAGCCGGTTGGTGTGAACCAGGTTCCTTTCTTCTGCCCATTGGTTTTCGGGAATAAAATGTTCCGGCGCCCCCGCAAATTCCAAAAATTTTTCGTGGTTCAGCCCTTCACGGGTAATCATGGCAATATCATAGGCAGTAGAGTAATGGGTCGGCGACGGAAGCCCATGGGGATTGGAAAAATGCGTCCCGGTCAGTTTTAATTCTGCCGCGCGGGAGTTCATCATTTCAACATAATCCTCAATTTCCCCTGCCAGGTAAAGGGCAATGACATTAGCGGCGTCATTGGCTGACGGCAGCATCAGCCCATATAACATATCCGATATGGGAAGCTCCTCGTCCACGTTCAGTTCCATAGTGGTAGATTCATAATCTATGTCAAATAAACTTTCTGATGTTACTGTAACTATGTCATCCTCGCTGCTGTCCCATAATTCTGTAGCAAGCAGGCAGGTCATAATTTTGGTCAGGCTGGCTGGCTCCATTCTCTTATTTTCGTTTTTGCCAAAAATAATCTGCCCTGTTTCCGCCTCGATTAATACCGCTGCTTCAGAAAGGACATCCGGCGGCGTTGGATAGGTATACGGCGCATCTTCTGCGTATATCCCATTCCATGGCAGTAAAATTGCAAGCAGTAATGCAAATATGATAGTGAGTCGTCTTTTTGCAGCTTTCCCTTTTTGATTTAATTGAAGCGGCAAACGGCATGACACCTCCTGTTAATCGTTCCATCCTAAAATTTTAACCAATGCCTGGCTGCTGTAAAAGTAAGCCGAGGCTGGAAAATTTTTCAAGTCCGACGTATTAGAACAGATAAGATAATCAATTGTGTTTCCGTCCTGATCTTTAATGACTTTTGTGATAAGAACTGAATGACGCAGCGGATTGTCAGCAGTGCCGATTTCGAGAACGTCTCCAATCTCTCCGCTGTAATAAGGCGCCCCTGCCTGCGCTGCCAATCCAAAACCAGTATTGTTTTCTGCATAATCTCGGAAAGACTCCACTGCTGACCAGGACGCGGAACGCCCATAGGTTCCTGGATAGTTATTGGGAATATCGCTGTACCACTTCCAAAGGCTGTCCCCATAGGGATCCATTGGAATTCCTCCTGCAAACAGGCACTGGGAGACATAATTTTGGCAGTTTCCCCCGTATCTTCCATAGTCTTCCCATTCCTCATTACGTTTTCCAACCCATTCCATGGCATAAGCAACAGCGGCTTCCCGATCATATGGATGATCCGGCTCTGTCATTTCATCTTTTCCATCTTCCACTGGTTCAAAATGTTCCCTACGCGCCGAAATTTCTTGCTTTGCGTCCCTTAACAGGGTTTCCAGACGTTGGGCAATATACTCCTTTCCCTTGTCTTCTGGGAAAGAACTTTGCAGGTATTCCCTCATATTATGGGAATCGCCTTCCAAAAATAACACAATATATAAAGTATCCATCTGCATATGGCTTTCAATCCGCCATCCGTCCGAAGTTTCCACTAATGTAAACTGATGGTAGACTGCGGCACTTTCTGCATCAGTTTCCGGGAACTCTGTAAAATTCTGGATGCTTTGTTCTATTGCTATTACTCGGAGTTTTCCATCCTCTTCGATTTCTTCCTCCTGCCTTCCCCATCCCCCCTGACGGCAGAAAAGTTCATACTTATAATGCGCAAGCGTTAAGTCAGAACTCTGCATTTTCCGTAATTCTATCAGATACTCCCATACCGCGCGGTTTCCTGCTGCTTGTACGCCTTCTGGTTCTGCAAAAAGCATAGAAGGGTCTCTCAGCTTTAAGTCCGCCATAGATTCAAAATATGCGTCCATGTATCCTGTTATGAGGGATTTCTGCTCTGGGGTTAAAGGTTTTTCTTCTTCATCTTCGTCTTCGCTTTTCATTTGGATCAGCCTGCCGCTTCCCCGTCTTTCTGGAGCATACTCCAACACATCTGAAAGCATTGCCTGGAAAAGTCCTTGTCTTGTTTCCTTCTGGCTTAGTTCAGAGGAAAATACCATTGACTCCTCGTCCACGTTTGCAACAGCCTCTACATCAGGAAAATTTTCCGATGTATGGCAGCCTCCCGCCAATACCAACGCCAGAACTGCCGGAAAAATAAAACGGGTTTTCTTCATCTTTATGTAATCTCCTTGATATAGGATGTCCCAGCCACAGCAGTTCTTAAAAGAACGCCGCTTTTTCCTCCGTCTAATAGTATATCATAGTTTCTTATTTGATTCCAATATGTTTTGCCCATCTGCTATGGAAAATACAGGGATGCGGTTACTTATGTAAGGACAGCCCTGCAAGTTCAATGAAAAAATTTCCTAATTGTTAGGTTATATCTGTTTTAGAGCCTGTTTAGGATCTCAACGTGTGCGGATTAGCAAGCAAATTTTTTGCCCAGCAAGGCAAAAACCCTTGCAATCCTGACGGATTGCAAGGGTTTTTAACGCAGTCTGGGCGGAAAATTCGCCGCTAAGACGTGCGCGGGGAGATTCTAAACAGGCTCTTAGGTACGCCATCATCCGCAAACCGTTGGTTTGCTGGATGGC
>CAOJXI010000256.1 GCA_948465665.1 uncultured Clostridia bacterium
GAACTAGCGTCGCCAACGTTGGACAAAACCTCCAGGTTTCCTCTTGCAGCCATCCAGCAAACCAACGGTTTGCGGATGATGGCGTACCTAAGACCGAAAAGCTTTCCTTTTAAGAGGGCTTTTCCCTCGAAATTATCATACTGCTATAAAGTTAAAACCCGAAAGGCAAAAACCTTTCGGGTTTTATTGTGTACATCCAAAGTTTGCCTTATAAAATACGAATATACATCATATATGCAAACCCCACCTGGTTTTGATAGGCAATAGTAGCCCAATCCTGCCATTTTCCCAGCACAGTAACACGGGAGCCGTTTGGAATTCTCGCTACTACGCTGGCTGAGGTAGAGGGCTTGCTCCTTAGATTCAGGTTCCCGCCCTGGGTAGCAACCACAGCGGCTTCCTCCTGTTGGGGAGGAACTAAAGGAAGCCCAAATAATTCTGTCAATGACCCTGCAAGGTTCCTTCCAATTTCAGGCAGGTTCCCAGTAATCCACTTAGCGTCGTCCTCATTGTCGTGATATCCCAGCTCCAAAAAAACAGAGGGTGCCCTTGTCAGACGCAGTTCTCCCAAAGTAGTATTGGGGAGAGCGCGTACAAGATTAGGCAGCGGGTAAATCTCTTTAAGGTTTTTGGCGATAATCTGGGCGGCGCGTTCTCCAAAGCCGCTTCCAGGGTAATAGTACACATCAATACCGCGTACCTGGCCATATTTCCCATCGGGTGCTGCGTTGGAATGGATCGCGAAATGTAAATTATAGTTTCCGCTGTTGGAAGCGCGGATAGAGGAGGCGGCAGTCATATCGGGCGTATTCCGGGAATAAGTAATCCCGCTTGATCGAAGGTAAGGAACAATCTGGTCTGTCAAAAGGTTCATATATTGTTCCTCGGTGCCGCCGGTAACATAGAGATTTTTTTCCTGAGTAGACGGGCTTAAATAAATAGAAGGCATAGCCATACTCCTTTCCAAAAAGGCGGTAATATCGAAAATGCAAATCCGTCAATATAGAATATGCTTTTTTGAAAAAAACAGTTCACAAAACGGAAAATTTGTGCTATTATGAAATATGGGCGGAATTCGCAATATTATAAAACAGGAGGGTTCCCAAATGCTGGAAACATTGAAGAAAAAAAGTTTTAAGAAGGTAATCGCATGGGTTGTGGTACTGTACATAGCGGCAGTGGCCTGTATGATTATCAGCGGGTGTGGAATTTTTAAACTGCCGTTCAAAAAGGATATTTATGATCTGGATGTAAACGATTTGGAAGGGCAGTATGTAACGGCAGAGGTCTACTTTATTTATGATTACTACGCATATACAACGGAAACTTCGAAATCCAATCCCAGACCAAAAACTACAAGCAAAGAATATATTATTCCGATCGGCGAAAATGAATATATGGGATTGTACCTTCCTTCCAGGAGCTTGAGCAAAGCGGACAAGCTGATGAAAAGCAGCCAAGCATACCTGGACAACCCCTCTGGCACAGGGCCGTCGGAAGAAGAAATTTTCACTATAACCGGAACCATCCTGCCAATGGCAGAGGACAGCCTGGAGTTTTATCATGAAGCTGTCGGCTACGATGAAATGACTGATGAGGAAAAGGCACTTTTCCTGCCGTATTATCTCCGGGAAGACTATCTGGGGAGAACTACTGAAGGCGTTACCTACCTGTTGTCTATCGGCGCGGTAGTCTGCCTTATCTGCGCGACTGTAATGCTGGTTCGTGCAATTACCGGTGCTTACCAGAAAGACGTTGTAAAATTCTGTGCTGATACCGGCGACAAGGAACAGGCTTTGGAACGCATGAGCACTTATTATGAATCTGCACAGCCTGTAAGCGGGATTATCATCGCGGATAACTGGATCATGTTCCAGCAGGGCGCCCATACCAGGGTCTGGCCTCTGGAAAAGTTTTTATGGGCGTATAAGAAAACGACCGAACACCGCAGAAACGGCATTAAGACAGGGACTACTTATTCTGTCGTTATATGCAATACTGCTAAGCGCCGGTTTGAACTTGCTATGAGAGAACAGGAAGTCCAGGATGCTTTGCAGTATATTGTTGAAAATTCCCCAACAACCGTTGTAGGTTATAATAATAAGCTGGACAAGATGTATCAGAAAGACCTTGATAAATTCCAGAGGATTTTGACAGATCCACAGGTCGCGGCAGAAGTTTTTGAAAATCAGAATTAAGAATCTGTATGACAGGAAAAAACGCTGTGCAAACTTTCGTTTGCACAGCGTTTTTCGTGTATGTGGAAGTTAAAGAGATTACAGCTTGACATCGTTCATTGCTTTTACCGAGTTTTCAATCATTTTGACCTGTTCAACAATTTCCCCGTATACTTTAGTGGAGTTACTTGAAACGTCGCCAATTTCCCTTGCAACGACTGCAAACCCCACTCCTGCCTGACCAGCGCGCGCAGCTTCAATGGATGCGTTAATAGCAAGGATTTTTTCCATAGAAGCAACCCTCTGGAGTTCGGTAGTCTTTCCCTGTATCACAGTAACAGCCGCCAGCGCATTGCTGGACTCTTTGTCGAAAGTCTCCACCTTTTTCTGGTTCAGCTTTTTTATGTATTCCAGATTTACCAGTTGGTTCACAACACGTCCCAGCATCTGCGCGGCTGAACGGATCATTTTTTCACTGCGGACAGGGACTTTTGACAGGGCTTTTAAATATTCGTTTTCGTTAATCCCA
The DNA here is from genome assembly GCA_948465665.1 of uncultured Clostridia bacterium. Classification (GTDB taxonomy): domain Bacteria; phylum Bacillota; class Clostridia; order Oscillospirales; family Ruminococcaceae; genus UBA1405. Next base: position 2,707 of record CAOJXI010000256.1, read on the forward strand.
AGCTCATGGGCAATCCCGCGGAAATAATCCAAGTCAGGCTCCTTTGGGAGAACCTGCCCGCCGATAATCGCGCCTACCTTCTCACCTTCTATTATGATATCAGCAGAAAAATCCATCAGCCCGGCATGGCAGAAGTAGGTTCCGGTACATTCATTATCGCATTTAACACATCTGCGGCGGCCTTCCTCGCTTCCGCGGGTGTACTTCATGCAGAAATCTGTAAAATTACTTCCCTTTGTAATGTAGTGCCCTTCCATATCTACGGCAATCGCTGCCAGCCCGGTTGCATCTGAAAATAAATCCTGGATTTCCTGAAGCAGCTCCATGTCCATAAACTGTTTAATATCCACAATAATCCCCCCTATAAAACTCCATTTTCCACAGTTAAGGAACCTTATTTATTTGTTATAAATACATAAAATTTTATCTATTTCCACTTGTTTAGTATACCATATTACCATTGTAATTGCAAATCTTTTTCAAACTTTTTCTTTCAGGTGGGTTCGGTGAGAAAGTACCTTAATTGGAGGGTTATCGGTATTAGGTACGCCATCATGGCAAACCGTTGGTTTGCTGGATGGCTGTAAGCGGAAACTTCCAGCTTTGTCCAACTCTGCGGAGTTGGACGAAGAGGAAGAAAGCCCGCCATAATGGGGCTG
>CAOJXI010000257.1 GCA_948465665.1 uncultured Clostridia bacterium
TCCTCTTGCAGCCATCCGGCAAACCAACGGTTTGCCATGATGGCGTACCTAATACTGGGAGCCATTCAAATTAAGAGGGAAAATTCATCAGTCCCAGATTATAGCCGGTTTAAGGCCCAGCAGCTTCAAACCGGCTTTATCAGCCTTGACGGCACTTGTAGCAGTCCAAGGAAATAAACTATGCCCGCTCCACTACTTTTTAAGAATACAAACCCAATCGTTATGGCCCTGTTTTTTCACTGGGGGAACCAGTTCAACCCCGTCTCCGGCAGAAAAATTCATCCTGCCAAAATAACTTCTGCTCCCAGTAGCAGGATCCATCCACCAGCCATCCATTTCGCCATTTTCAGTTTTCACTGTCAACGGCGTGCCCAGATAACTGTATAAAACTAAAACATCATCCCTGCCAAAAGCGGAAACCCTGGCTTCTTTTTCCCCGCTGCCGGATATAACAGCTTCCTGCATTGGATGGCAGTTTTGGAACCCGATTTCCAGCATTAAATTTTTAAGGAACTGCATTTGCCCGCTGCCTGTGTGGTGGATTGCCTTGTCCCAAGAATCCACAGCTCCAAACTCCTGGATATGTCCAGTCCCATAAAACTGGAAAACCGAGTTATCCCCATAAGTATGGCCGCATGAACCCGCTAAAACAGACCACCAGGCATACCGCCTGACATGGTATTCCTGCCAGTAAGGCTCAGAAGGATCATGCAGCCCCTGCGGAATCTGTTCATAGGATGGCTCACCGTCCAATACGGGCCGCGCTGGGGCTCCATCCTTTATCTTTTTCAGTTCCGCCTCTACATAACGCCAGTTGTCCTCACCATACCAGGGTTCACTTCCAACTTTGTCATCCCAGCTCCTTAAATCCGGCTGGTCATAACGGCGGTGCCCGGACTGGAACATATTAATATCCAACCATTTTGACTCAAGGAACCAATAAGAAGAGCAGGTTCTTCCAAAGGGATGATAAGCAATCAGTTTGCCGGGAGTATCCCTTTTCAGGATTTGCCCCATGGTTTTCCACATTTCAGGAAATTCGCTTCCGCGGATATCCCCGCCTAAAATCCAGATAATGTTTTTTCTATTTCCAAAGCGCCTGGCTAGAAACTCCGCATAAGGTACAACCGTTTTTTCATTGATGAATCCCCGGCGTGCAACCTTCCCCCAAATGGGCAGAAATCCCATATATAGGCCAAGCTCTTCAGCAATATCCAAAACCGCTTCAACATGCTGCCAATAAGGTTCGTTTTCCGGGCTGATGCTGCGCAAAATGTCCGCTTCCTCCACCAGTTGGAGGCTGCCCTTGTCGTCTCCTTCCCGGCGGGCGTTGGTCAGGACTGCCTGAATTACGTTAAACCCTTTGTCAGCGCGGTTTTTCAGGTATATTTTAGCCTGCGGAAGCGTCAGGCGCTGGAGAAGGTCCCAGGCAGTATCGCCCAGCCAGAAAAAGGGAACGTCCCCGGTTTGCAGATAATGCCCGCTTTGGCCTACATGAAGCAGGCCGTTTTCCCATGGCTTTTTCATACATAATACCTCAGCTTTCATTTGAAAATGTCCGATACAGGCTTTTATTTTTCTTTCCCTTTAACAATAACTGATAAATAATCAAACGTCAACCTCTGCCATTTAAATTCCAAGCAAAAACCGGCACGATTTTTACCAAAAGATGCACGATTTTTACATAGTTATTCTGATGGTTTACTTTATAATATGTACTAGAAGGACAGGTAAAAACAAAACAATATATAGCGGTTTGTACAAGTTTTTATCTGAAATTCAGCTAAAATACATAAATAGAGAGTAAAAGAGGGATTTTTTAATGAAAATTACTTTTATGGGGGCAGGCAGTACGGTCTTCGCAAAAAATGTATTGGGCGACTGTATCATGACTCCAGCTCTGGAAGGAATGGAAATCTGGCTGTATGATATAGACCCCGTCCGCCTGGAAGATTCTAACCGGATGCTTGCAAACATCCTGAAAAATTCAGGGCGGACAGATGTGTCCATTCACGCCTCGCTGGAAAGGTCTGCGGCGCTTGCAGGAGCTAATTATGTGGTCAACGCCATTCAGGTAGGCGGCTATGACCCTTGCACCATTACAGACTTTGAAATACCCAAAAAATACGGCCTTCGCCAGACGATAGCGGATACCCTGGGAATCGGCGGGATATTCCGCGCACTGCGTACAATCCCGGTTATGATGGATTTTGCAAACGATATGCGCAGGCTTTGCCCAGATGCCCTGTTCATTAACTATACCAATCCTATGGCAATCCTTTCTGGTTATATCCAAACCTATACAGACATCCGCACTGTCGGGCTTTGCCACAGCGTACAGGGATGCGTTCCCACCCTCTTAAAAGATGTGGGGCTTACCGATAAATACGACGGGAAAACCCGCTGGGAAATTGCAGGGATTAACCATCAGGCATGGCTGCTGAAAGTTACTGACCTGGAAGGCAATGATCTCTACCCGGAAATCAAGCGCCTTTCCCGTGACCCCAGCCTGGCGGAACTTCGGCAAAAAGACCTGGTACGGTTGGAAATGATGAACCGGTTTGGATATTACATAACTGAATCCTCTGAACATTTTTCCGAATACACGCCGTGGTTTATTAAATCCCGCTGCCCGGAATTAATTGAAAAATTCAACATTCCTTTGGACGAATATCCGCGCCGCTGCATTAACCAGATTAACAAATGGGCTGATATGAGGGATAAACTTGTCAATGATGAGAACTTGGAGCATAAAAAGAGCAAAGAATATGCTGCATACATCATTGAAGCCATGGAAACAGACCGCCCTTACCGGGTACACGGCAATGTACTGAATACAGGACGGCTGATTTCAAATCTGCCCGAAAACGCCTGTGTGGAAGTCCCATGTATGGTAGACCGCAACGGGATAAATCCATGTTATGTGGGGGCGCTCCCTGAACAATGTGCCGCCATTAACAGGACAAATATCAATGTCCAGCTTTTGACGATGGAAGCAGCACATACACTGAAAAAAGAATACGTTTATATGGCTGCTATGATGGATCCGCATACTGCCGCTGAATTAACAATGGATGAGATTACCGCTATGTGCGATGACCTGTTTGAAGCACATAAGGACTGGCTGCCGGAATACAAATAAAGCGGATTAAAAAAGTTTGAATTTTCCCTGCAAAAGATAAAAAAGATAAGGTCAGGAGATTACGCGCTCTCCTGGCTTTATCTTTTTCTTTCATTATATTGTATATATTTGTTGGAAGGTTTCTTCTGAATTTTAATGCTTTCTGGTTTTAGGTACGCCATCATCCGCAAACCGTTGGTTTGCTGGATGGCTGAAAGCGAAAACTTGGAGG
>CAOJXI010000258.1 GCA_948465665.1 uncultured Clostridia bacterium
TCCGAACAAAAAGCGGATTATCCCAAGATGAGCTTGCAGAAAAAATCCATGTTACCCGGCAGGCGGTATCCCGTTGGGAAACCGGTGAAACAATACCAAATACAGAGGCTTTGAAGCTGCTGTCAAAATTTTTTGACATTTCAATCAATACGCTTTTAGGTTCTCCTAGAAAGCTGGTTTGCCAATGCTGCGGTATGCCCTTGGACGATTCCTCTATCAGCAAAGAGGTTGATGGTACATTCAATGAAGAATACTGCAAGTGGTGCTATACAGATGGAAAATTTGTTTACACAAGCCTTGAAGAATTGACAGATTTCCTTGTAGGGCATATGTCTAATGACAAATGGCCGCCAGAGCAGGCGCGGGCCTTTTTTGAAGCCCAGCTGCCAAAACTCAATTACTGGCAGGAGTCGAAAAAATAAATTGCATTTGCAGAGCAAGGGGCAGTATTCCAAGTTGCGCGCGGCAAAACTTGGAATACTGCCCCTTGACATCATCCATAAGATATGATATTATCTATTTGCGAATAATTTTTATGAATATTCGCAAATAATATTTTAGAGAAAGGATGCACAAAAAATGCCGTCCAAACCAATGCTTTCGGATACTGACAAAGCAGAAATCCGAAAAAGGCTGGAATCCCTGTGCGAAGAATTTTGGATCACACAGGGTTACAAAAAGACAAACATCAAAACCCTTTGTGAAAAAGCGGGAATCTCCATTGGAACCTTTTACACCCTCTACCCCGCTAAGGAGGACTTATTTTCCGAAACCATCGAAAAGATACAAAGGAGGCTGACAGAAAAACTTCTTGAAACCAACAGGAACCAGCAAACCAGAGAAGGGTTTGCCCAATCCCTGAAAGAGCTGTTCCGGGAATACGACAGCAAACCCTTCCTGTACAATGTCAACACGCCGGATTTTCAGGCTTTTATCACCAAGCTTTCTGATGAAGCCATCAGGAAAATCAAGTTTGACAGTTTTGACATTTTCAGGCAGGCAGTTAGCGCCGCCGGGCTCAGGCTGAAAGTAGAAGAACCTCAGGCATATGGGATTTTAAGCGCACTGCTTTCAACCATCAGCGCAAAGGAAACCCTTTCCGTCACTTGTGATTATCTGGCTGTGTTTGACTTTATGGCAGATCAGCTTACTGCCGATATTTTTGAATAAAGGTGGATGTTTAAAGATGAAATTCGAGTATGAGGTCATGAACATGGACAGCAAGGAAACAGGGCAATGTGAAAATCTGCTGTCCGAAAGGCTGAACCGCTTGGGAAAGGACGGCTGGGAGCTGGTTACATCTTTTACCTGTCCATATATAGGCGGTTCCCCCTATTCCCTGATAGGGATCGCGCAAAAAACAACGTTCATATTAAAAAGGCAGTTGATAACAGCGGACGAAAAGGAGACAAATAAATGACCTATTCCATTGAAGTCCGGCATTTATCAAAATCCATTGACGGAGTCCCCATTCTGAAAGATATTTCCATGAAGGTAAAGCAGGGCGAGATTTACGGCTTTTTAGGCGCAAACGGCGCAGGTAAAACTTCGCTGATGAAAGCAATGTACCACATCATATTCCCGGATTCCGGGACAGTCTGCCTGTTGGGCGAAACGATCCAAAAACGGAACAACCCTGTTTTTTCCCGTATCGGCAGTATCATTGAAAGCCCTGTCTTTTACAGCCATCTAAGCGCTTACGAAAATTTGGAGCTTCATTGTAAATACATGGGCTGCGGCAGTGAAAAAATTGCCGGAACGTTATCACTGCTGGGGCTTTCAGAGACAGGCAGCAAAGCAGTAAGCCATTTTTCCCTGGGTATGCGGCAGCGGCTTGCCCTTGCAAGGGCATTTCTGACAGGGCCGGAACTGTTGATCCTGGATGAACCAATCAACGGCCTGGATCCACAGGGGATTATTGAAGTGCGGGAGCTTTTGCGGCGCGTCAACCGGGAGTGCCATACAAGTATTTTAATATCCAGCCATATCCTTGACGAATTGGCCAAGATTGCGGATACCATCGGCATGATAGACCATAGGGCCATGCTGGCGGAAATATCAATGGAGGATATTCGCACCCAGGGTACAAGCCTGGAAACCTATTACCTGAATTTATTGGGAGGACACGAAAAAATTGAGGACGCTCATTTATCTTGAAATCAAAAAGTTCCCTTTAAAATCCCATTTTGCCGGGCTGCTGGCAGCGAACATGATTGTCTTTCTGCTAAGCGTCTTTACTTCATCCCTCCTGGCTGCAAACGGGAACGCTTCCGCATTAACTGGTCTTCCCCCGGTACAGTTGGATACCCTGACACTGGCTGTTATGCTTATGCGTGCCGTTTTAATTGTTTGGGAGGCTGTATTGATTTCCATCTTTATCATTGAAGAATACAGGAACAAAACTATCAGCCTGCTTTTCACATACCCTATCAACTGTACAAAGCTGATTCTGGGGAAACTCCTTCTAATATGCGGTGCTATGCTGCTGTTCCATGGACTGTCCAATATTTTTCAGGCCGCCTGCATCTTTTGGGCAGGTAAATATCTGGCATTTGTCACTTTCCGCTTTGGAAACCTGCTGGTTCAGGCAGTGACAGCTATTTCGTCTGTTTTATTAGGGCTCCTCCCCTTATACATCGGCTTGATAAAAAATTCAACAATTGCAGCCATTGTCTCATCTGTTGCCATTGCCGCCGCTGCCGCCAATTCACAGGGGAACAGCGCCGGGCTGATAGCAAACCCTGCCGCAGCAATTATTTTAGGCGTTATCGGGGCTGTTTTTTCCGCTATGGCAATACACAGGATGGTTTCATCTGATTTACGCAGTTAGAAGAAAGGCGGCGGAAGTATGATTTTTGCAATTCCAAGTTTTATCCCTGTCCCCAGCCCTGGAACAATGCAGATGATATCTATTTTTTCCCTGATTGCCGGGATTTGTTTTGTTGGCGCAGGTCTGCTTTTCCTGTTTCTCAATAAAAAGAAAGAGCGGAATAATATATTACCATGGGTTTTTCTATGCGTTGGCCTGCTGCTTATCGCCAACCACGGGTTACAACTGTTATTTTAGGAGGATGAAAATGATTAAAGAAGTAAACCGCGCCTGTGAAAAGATGAACGAGGCGTTAGGCGTTTCCGTAAAACTCCCCAATCCTGGTAAAAGGTCGTTAAACGCCGCTGGAATATGCAATTTTGTTGTTGGAACGGGTTTGACCGCAGCGGGAATTGTGTTTTCATCGAAATGGTGTACCGTTTTGGGGGGAATTGGAATTCTCAGCAGCTTCATCCTGCACAGGGAAAACGGCGGCGAAGGAAAATAGAATCCAA
>CAOJXI010000259.1 GCA_948465665.1 uncultured Clostridia bacterium
GCGACCAGGGGGCTTTTCAGGAAAGCCCCCTGGACCCGAAACCTTTTTAATCCGCTTTAGCTTGTACTCGTCCAAGGTTTCGTCCCGCATATTAGCTTTTCTTTTTTACTCCGCCGCATTTCATATAAATAAAGGCGCACACTGCTGCTAAAACAAAGGCAACACAGGCAAAAACGAACGACAATTTTGGCCCTGCGCTATAAATAAACCCGGCTGTCAGCGATCCAACAATCCCGCCTAAATTTTTAATAGCATTATAAAACCCCATAACCAAATTACCCTGTCCATCCTGGGCGCCATCGGCAACAACATTCTGAACGACCGGCACACTAACCGCATTAAACGCAAAGAAAACAACATTAATAATCATAAACAAAGCAATATTAGGGGCAATAATAACCCCGAACACAGCCGCTGCACAGCAAAGGAGAACCGGGATAACGGATTTCTTGCTGTCAGTTTTCCGAATAATCCATAAACAGATGGTAGAATTTGCAGCAAGGGAGATAAACCCAACGACAGCCTTAATCGCCCCATTATAGGATGAAGTAAACCCAAACTGATCTTTAATATAGTAGTTAAAGCATTGTTCATAGGCATAATATCCAAGGTTTGAGAGTGCAACGATCCCATAAGCAACCGCAAAAACCGCCGTCATAAACTTACGGCTGTCCAAAAATGCCGCAAAGGGATTTGCCTCCCGGAAAAACTGAGCTGGGGCAATATCCCTCACAGAAAGGGAGTTATCCTTTTCCACAACAAAGAAAAACAGAATCCCCACCCCAATTAAGGTTCCAGCCTGAACCATAAAAGTCATGAAAATAGAGATTTCGCCTAACAAGCCCCCTATAAGGTATCCAAACGCGCTTGCAACGCTTTGTATTGTAGCCGTAATCATTAAATTGGTAGGGCGTTTTTCCTCTGGGGAAACATTGACCACATAGGTAAGGAAACTTACAAACACCCCTCCAGTAAAAATCCCTGCAAATATCCTTGCCAAAATAATCATTAATTCTGTTTTCGCCAAACCGAACATAATCTGCCCAATCCCATAACCACAACAGCAGATTAGTAGTGAAACCCGGCTGGAAATATAAGTATTAATTTTCCCCCAAAACGGCGACATTGCAAAGTTTGAAATCATCATGGAGGCAAGCGCCACCCCAAACATATAATCATGGAGCTGCAAATTTTTGATTACTGTTGGCGTTACTGGATGCGCAAAGTTAGCCCCAAGGTTAAAAATACACATCGTAATAAAAAATAATAACATACGTTTGTTTTTCATCTTGTTAGAGCCACATCTCCTTTCTGTCCATTTGGAATGTAAAACGGATAAAAGAGCCAGGGAACTTTTCCGAAAAAGCCCCCCAGCCCAAAAACACCTGTTAGTTTCCCCTTACTGTGGGAAAATGGGAATCAGTTTTTTCGCCATAACGTCCACAAGCCCCAAATCACTGAACTTAGCTTCTGGTATAACGGGCAAAGCCATCGTTGCAATTCGCAGCAGGGGATTTTTCTGCGGAAGCCCAAGGCTGTTCAAAGCTTTTTTCATTTTATCCGATTGTTCGGCAACTTGCTCTGGTCTGTCAATGGACATCAAACCGCCTACCTGTAACTTGAGCAAACCTGTAATTGCTCCATTATCTGCACAGGCCATTCCGCCGCCACACTCAACAAGTGCATTGTAAACGGCAAAGCCGCTCTCAGGCTCTTTAAACACAATACACAAATTGTGGCAGTCATGGGAAACGGTAGAACCGTTTGCACCTTTTTTCAAGCCGAAGTTCCGAACCAGCCCAAAGGCATAGTTTCCTTTTCCATAGCGGTTAATAATCATGGCATAGCACAAATCTGGATCGCTGGATATGTCAACATAGCCATCTTTTACAGGCAGTTCCTCTGTTACAGCTTTGGTAACAGCAAGATCCTCGGAATAGTAGGTTAAAACATTTATTTTGACGGTTTCCCCTGTGGTTGGAGCCTTCAGCCGGAAATCACCAAGGGTGAGTTTGGGGACATTCATTGAGAAGCGGTTTTCCATTTCAGCAGGCTTGTCCTGGATATCGGCAACAAGTTTGCCATCCTTCGCCACAAGCTGGCCCATATAAAATACTGATTTGATATTGAAATCTGCCAGGTTATCCACTAAAAGCATATCAGCGGTATATCCTGGGGCGACTGCTCCCAAATTTTCAAAGTTAATTTCCTTGGCGGTGTTGAGAGTTGCACACTTTACAGCAGTAATACCGTCCATACCGTTTTTGACAGCCTGGCGGACTACTTCATCCATATGGCCTATATAAAGGATATCATCCGCTTCCCGGTCGTCAGTGCAGAAACTTAAATGGTCATGGAAGGTATGATCCCGTACTCCGGCAAGAATCGCCGCCATATTTTTAGTAATGGAGCTTTCCCTTGCATCAACATGGATGCCGGTACGCAGCTTGGCAACCGCTTCCTCTGTCCCGCGTGTTTCATGGCAGGTGGATGGCCCGCCTATCAAATACGCTGATATCATCCGGCCGTTTGCCCCTGGCATATGCCCCTGGATATACAAGCCGTTTTTCTCTGCAACTTCAATAATATCCATCATGCGGTCTTCCCCATCAATTACGCCGATAAAGTCCATTACTTCAGCCAAGCCGATAATATTGGGGAGTTTCGCTAAACGGTCTACTGCCGCTGCATCAATTACCGCGCCTGCCTGTTCCAATCCAGGCACAGCAGGAACACAAGAGGGAATATCTATAAACTGACGCATTGGCAAGTCATACCCTGCATCGTGCATATACCGGACTGCATCTTCTCCAAATACATTGGTAATTTCATGAGGGTCTGTGACAACCGTTGTTGTCCCCCGCGGAATAACTGCTCTGGCAAAATTCCGGGGCGTCAACATACTGCTTTCAATATGGATATGTGCATCTATAAAACCAGGAATTAGGAAGTTATTTTCCCCATCAATTACCTGTTTGGCAAGATTTAAGTCTTTTGCAGGTTCCTTTTCCTCAACATGGACAACAAATCCCTGATGCACATACACAGTAGCCGGGTAAACCTCTCCTGTAAATACGTTGACATAACGTACATTGGTTACTGCCAGATCACAGGGGATTTTCCCCATGGCGGCTTTTAACAGTTCACGCTTGTCAGAGGGCTTGATTTTCATGATTGTTGGCTCCTTTCCAAAAACAATAATTTTAATGGGAATTCTATAAAGCTAATTTGCGGGAGAAAGCTAAGATGAGTATAAGCTAAGGCGGATTAAAAAGGTTTCGGGTCCAGGGGGCTGTTCCTCAAAAGCCC
>CAOJXI010000260.1 GCA_948465665.1 uncultured Clostridia bacterium
CAGCCATCCAGCAAACCAACGGTTTGCGGATGATGGCGTACCTAAGACCGAAAACCCTAAAATTCAGGGAAGACCTTTTATGGAACTTACGTTATAGTATATAGGCAATAGGATTGCAATTAATGATAGCTGCAATCCTATTGCCTTTATTTTATATTCTGTTATCTATCCTTTAAAGGCTGGTAAACCTGATGAGGCAAAACAGCTTTATATGCTGGACGGATCAGCCTGCCGCCGCAAACAATTTCCTCCATCCGATGGGCGCACCATCCGGCAACCCTGGCAACAGCAAATAACGGGGTATGTAATTCGTCGGGAATCCCAAGCATCTTATAAACCAAACCTGAATATAAGTCCACATTTGCACAAATGACCTTATCTTTTCCCTTTTCCGCCAAAACCTCCGGGGCAAGGCGCTCAACGGCTTCCAGTAAACCGAATTCATCCTCAAAGCCTTTAGCGGAGGCAAGCCTCCTCGCGCTTCGCTTCAAAATAACTGCCCTTGGATCGCTCTTCGTGTATACGGCATGGCCCATTCCATAAATAAGCCCGGATTTGTCCCCCGCCTGTTTTCCTACAAGTCGGAAAAGGTAGTCTTTTACTTCAGCGTCATTATCCCAATGCTTGATATCTTGTTTCATAAATTCAACCATTTCACGAACCTTTTTATTTGCGCCGCCATGCCGGGGGCCCTTCAGGGAACCGATCCCGGCAGAAACCGCAGCGTAAATATCAGTACCAGAGGAGGACAGGACGCGTGTGGCAAAGGTAGAGTTATTACCGCCGCCATGTTCAGCATGAAGAATCATGCAGATATCCAAAAGCCGGGCTTCTTCCTCGGTAAATTGGGTGTCGGCGCGGAGCATCCTCAAAATCGTTTGGGAAATAGACTGGTCTGGCAAGGGCTGATGAAAATACATGCTTTCCTTATCCCAAAAGCGTCGTTTAATCTGATACGCCATTACCATAATGCTGGGAAGCCTTGCAATTAGCTGAAGGGACTGGCGCATTTGATTTTCAATTGATAGATCATCTGGATTTTCATCATAGAAATAAAGCCCTAATACGCCTCTGGAAAGCTGAATCATCAACTGGTTTGAAGGGGTTTTCATCAGGACATCCTCTGCAAAGCTGTCTGGCAGCTCACGGTATAGGGTCATAAGTTCCCGCATAGTGGTAAGCTGTTCTTTGGTAGGAAGCTTTCCAACCAAAAGAAGCCAGGCGGCCTCCTCATAGCCAAAACGGTTTTCTTCAATACAGCCTTTTATCAAATCGTTTACATCTACGCCGCGGTAGGAAAGCCGTCCCTCAACGGGTGACTTTTCACCTTCATCCATAACATATCCGTGAACGTTACAAATCTGGGTCAGTCCAGCCACAACGCCGGTGCCGTCTGGATTCCTAAGGCCGCGTGCTACCGGATAGATTTTATACAAATCTGTATCTATAGTGTTATATTCTTTGAATTGGCTGCATATGGATTGGATATCCCATATAGCATCCCGTTTGTCATAGCTGATTGGCAAACTTACATTTTGCATTATTCTTCACCCCGTCATTCATTTTAAAGCAGGTATATTTCCAATAAATAGGATATAAGTAAAAAGAGTGTTAGTATTATTGTACTCTAATCCAGAAAAAATGTCAATTCTTTATGCAGCGCTTTTTTAAAAAATGAAGGATTTTATATAATATCTTTCATAATAAAGCTGGATTCGACACAAATAAAATGAAATACCAGGGCAAAGACGTAAAACAAACGAAAACCATACTTCCAAAGACCGATAACAGTCCCAAAGACCATGAAAGAAAGGAAGAAAAAAATGAAAGTAAACCTTTTACTATGTTTGTGCTTGGCATTGTTAATTTTTTGTATTCCGTTAGCGGCGTTGGGGGTGACAACCCGCTTTACTGAGGAAAATAGGACAAGCGGGCCTAAATCCTCCCCTCCCCAGCAGGCGTCCCAATCGACCAGCCAAAGTGAACAAGAAGTTTTCAGCACTCAAAACTCTGTTGTTTTCCCTAAAGCTTCATCAGAAAGCAAGCTGGAAGATATACCATCGGAATCTTCTAAAACAGATTCCCTGCCAACTTTAATTCCCTCTAGTTCCAGCATGGCAGCAGCCCCAGCGTCAGTAAGCCTTCCAAACAGCGAAAGTTTTACTATTTATGATTTGACTACTGGAGAGCTGCATCATTTATTGGCGCGGGAATACACAATATGCGCTGTAAGCGCAGAAATGCCTCCAACATTTTCGCCGGAAGCGTTAAAGGCACAGGCGGTAGCATGTTATACTTATGCCCTGCGTGCAAAATACGACAATGCCAAACAACCTGATCCATCCCTGTGCGGGGCAGATTTTGCGGCGGATCCCTCCAACTGGAAGGGATATGTAACAAGGGAACAATACCTGGAACGTTATGGAGAAGAAAACGGTTCTGCATACTGGGATACTATTGAACAGGCAGTTAGCCCCGTGTTGGGATATGTTATGCTGTATCAGGAAAACCCAATTGTTGCAGCATATCACTCAATATGCGCAGGAAAAACAGAGGACGCTTCCAATGTCTGGCAGGGTTCTGCGCCATATTTAGTTCCAGTGGATAGTATTGGGGATCAATACGCTCCCAATTATGAAACTGCTGAACTTTTTTCTCCAGATGGTTTGAAAGAAGCATTGTCAATAGCTGGGCTGCTGCCGGAATCGGAATTCAGCGGCGAACCAGCAGGCTGGTTCAGTGATTTTGAACGGAGCAGTTCGGGTTATGTGACAGCGCTTACCCTTTGCGGAGAACAATTGGAGGGGATGGATATTCGCAATGCCTTGGGACTCCGCTCATCAAATTTTACAGTAGAATATATTAACGGTTCTTTTCTGTTTCGTGTATGCGGATATGGGCATGGGGTTGGAATGTCGCAATATGGCGCGGAGTATTTGGGAGAAAATGGGGAAAGCTGGCAGGATATTTTAAACCACTATTACACAGGGGTTAAGATTGCCAAGATGGAAAATTTTTAAATAGGAATAACCGTCCCCCTCTAAAAAGATATGGGACGGTTATTTTAATGTGGGTTCGATGAAATTTTCTGCTAAAGGTACGCCATCATCCGCAAACCGTTGGTTTGCTGGATGGCTGCAAGAGGAAACTTGGAGGTTTTGTCCAACTCTGCGGAGTTGGACGAAGCGGAAGAAAGCCCGCCAAATGGGGCTGCCCGCCCGAAGCTGGTTCCAGTCCCAATCTTATCCCACCCCCGAAGCAATTCCAGCGGGCT
>CAOJXI010000261.1 GCA_948465665.1 uncultured Clostridia bacterium
CCCCCGAAGCAATTCCAGCGGGCTTTTTATTAAAATACTGACGAAGCGGTTAGTTTTCAGGCTCTTAGGTAAGGTTTACCTTGGCTTTAAGCTCGCTGGGGTATTTCGCGCCTGCGGGCGCGACCGGGGGCTTTTTAGGAAAGCCCCCTGGACCCGAAACCTTTTTAATCCGCCTTAGCCTGTACTCGTCTTAGCTTTCTCCCGCAAATGAGCTTTACCACCCCCATTATAAAAGGAACACAATACAACGGGAAATGTATTGTGTTCCTTAAAACAAACCGCTATCTATTATCCTTTAAACTCTGGCAGCCAACAAAAATGAACATTACTCTGTCCGCCCCGGTCTGTTCCAAAAATAACCGCCTTATCGTCGGGGGTAAAGATGGGATGCGGATGGGAGTGTTGTGTTTTCCAAGATGTATCATGGACGCACAAAATCTGTTGTTTGGCGAAGCCATCCTCATACTTAACCATCGCCATATACCTGCCGCCGTCCTTCGGCCCATTCACCATATATGCCCCGTCCGAAATCCCATAAGTTTCTGTTGAATTCACCTGGACGTGCATAGGCTTATCACCTGGAAGGTATTCAAACCTCCTCATCCCGGTTCCGTCCGGGCGGATAAACAAATCGGCGCAATGCCAAGGAGAGCCAACGCTGTCCCTCCGTCCAAACTGGGTTACAATATTACCCTTTTTTGAAAAAATCTCATGGCCTGCCCGCTCCAAATACTTTTCGGTCTGAACGATAGGCCAAACCTCCATGGTGGCAGCATTAATAACCCAGGTTCTCTGAACCAAATGCCAGTGCCCCTCGTGGTTAAAAACAACAATGTTGCTGTCAGTAGGGCTGGTAATAACATGGCTGATCCACTCATGTTCCCCCCATAAAGCCCGTGCCCCGCCATTCAGCACATCCACCCGCATAACCACGCTGGCAGGATGGCGGAACAGTGTTTCACTCATTGAGGAATAAAGCTTTCCGGTCACTGTGCTTAAAGCAAGTTCCTCGCTATAATTTAAATCAACATACTGCCCGTCTGAGGTAATGCACAATGCGCCGGGACCAAAACCGACAGGAAGCTGATAATGTTCTTTTGTTTCAAAGGTTTTACAGTTCACAGATTTTAAAGTATGATCATTCCAGTAATAAGCAATTTCGCGGTTGGCGTCCAAAAGGGCAGTTTGGAAATAAAGCTTTGTTTCCTCTGTAAGCTGGAGCATATTCCCAGTAGCAGTTTCCATATAGTAAAGCTGCCAGGAACCGGTACGGTCAGAAGCAGTTAAAAGGTGCTTCCCATCCGCGGAAAAAAGCGGCTGGGTAAAGTATGGATGTACTGTATTTCCAACATTGTCGCTTAACCGGATTACCTCTACCCCGGTATATTCATCCTTATAGTGGTAGGGGTTCCCTTTAAATTCCTGTCCAATTGCCATTATTTTTCCTCTTTTCTTACTGTTGGTCTATTTCTTTTAGATGGATGTTTTTTAGTTTTATGTTAGGGCTGGTTCCATCCAGCAGCTCCTGGGTATTTTCAATGGAACTGTCAGCCAGTTCTATATTTGTACAGTCTTCAATTTTCATTGCAGGAAGTCCGCTTTCAGCAGGGCCTCCCCGAACGCCTTCTATCTGTATATCCCGGCAGCCGCAAAGCTCCGCCAGATGAGTCCACGCTTCCTGCCGGGGGCTTTCCTCATACTGTACCTTCCAGCCTTTAACGGCGAAACTGTCAACTCCATAGGCATAAAGCGCAGGAATAGAATGGGGGTAAACATTGCGTTCCGAAGGCTGTTCGTCAAAGAATCCAGTTGGCTGGGTTCCCTGCCGGCAGAATCTCATATAGATGTCCTTGAACAGAATATCCTCAATTATGCCCCCGTCCCTTCCACAGAGGAACAAGCCTGCTTCGCAATCCAGCATCACGTCAGAAACAGAAACGTTGCGGATAACACCGGGAAGATTGTCCATTCCCTTTCGGCAGCAGGCTGAAAGGAAAATTGGTTCTCCCTTTCCCCACCATCCGGGAGTATGGGGACGGCTTGGCGCATCTGCATACCGTTTCACACTGCCTGTTAAATGACTGATTTGGATATTTTCTAAAACTGCACCGTCGCGCACCCATATCCCCACGGCGCGGGAGCAGTCTTCAATAATGCAATTTGAAAAAACAATATTCCTAATATCCCCATGGGTTTCAGTACCAATTTTTAAGGCGGAATCCCTGGAATGTAAGGTACACCCTGTTATAACAATATTTTGGCAGGAGCCAAACCTTTGCGCCATTTCTTTGGTGGACTTTACAACAATTGCATCATCTCCGGTTTTAATGATGCAGTTAGAGATGACTACATCCTGGCAGCAGTCAGGGTCAATGCCATCTGTATTCGGGCCACGGGTATTATTGAAAATTTTGATCCCGTCTATCCGTACATGGCGGCAGCCTGCCAGATGAAGCGTCCACATTGACGAATCAGCAAAGGTAACATCCCTTACCAGAAAATCTTCCACATCCACAAACAGGGTCATACGCGGCCGGAAACCTTCAAACATCAGTGGGGATTCTTGAAAGCCCCCGTCTAGGCCATCGTCATACATAACCTTATAACCCTGTCCGTCAATTTTCCCAGGCCCTGTCAGGGCAATATTTTTAGCACCGTTAGCCCCTAAAAAATACCCCGCTCCAGACCCCTTTTCCTCTATAACCCCTGGATGGGTATGAATGTCCTGTGGGTTCAGGCTGACAATCAGCCTGCTTCCTAATTCCAGATGAAGGTCAACATTGCTCTTTAATTCAATACTTCCACAGAAGTAATCCCCTGCCGGTACAATGACTCGGCCCCCGCCGGAACTGCTGCATTTATCTATGGCGGACTGGATCGCTGGGGCGGCATTGGTTTTTCCGTCCGGTTTTGCGCCAAAGTCAATGATATTCCATTGCGGCATTGGTTTCCCCCTCCTTTCAGGTACTTTCATTATACGGCTTATTAGTGGGGATACAATAAAGTTTTTTGATATCTTTGTATAAATTTTCATGGCATTGCCTGAACTGTGTTGATGAATCCGCTTAAATTTTTTCAAAATCTGACGATAGAGTTTATAGAAATGTGAGTTCGGTAAAGCAAATTTGCGGGAGAAAGCTAAGACGAGTACAGGCTGGGGCGGATTAAAAAGGTTTGAAGAGTCCAGAGGAACTTTCCTAAAAAGTTCCTTTGGTCGCGCCCGCAGGCGCGAAATACCCCAGCAGGCTTAAAACAAAC
>CAOJXI010000262.1 GCA_948465665.1 uncultured Clostridia bacterium
CAGCTCTGCTGAACTAGCGTCGCCAACGTTGGACAAAACCTCCAAGTTTTCGCTTGCAGCCATCCAGCAAACCAACGGTTTGCCATGATGGCGTACCTAAACCTGGAAAGCATAAAATTAAGAGGGCTTTTCCATCAAACCCGCATGAAAAGATAAATAGTTGTATATTTACAGTTTGGTTAAGCGTGCTTGGCAGATATCTGAAAGCCTACCCTGGAATGATCAAAACAGAACCTGCAAGGATCATTTTGGGATAGGCTGTCAGCATAGAAAGCTTTTAGAGCCTGTTTCCTGAATTAGTGGAGGAAGCACTTATGTTAAATTTCAGGGATTCATTACACCTTCCGCGCCGTACCACAGGGCTTCAAAGGCTTATGGCGCTCCTTGCAGCGGTGGCTGTCCTTTTGTCGCTCTTTTTTGGCGCAGTATTTGCCTATCTGAACCGCCAGGATATATACCAAACGGTCGGGATGGAAATGGAATACGATGTCCAGAGGGTAAGCAGCAATATGGATGCACAGCTGGATAATATCCAAAGTATTTTTGACGAACTCCTTAACGACGATTTTTTGCAGCGTTATGCCTCGAATGTATTTGATACCAGCCCCTTCCAGCTTATTGATTTCAATAAGCGGCTCCAGTCAATGGCAAACCGCAACCATTTCATTGACACCATTGACGTTTATATTGACCAGCAGGGGGTGTTGTTCACCAGCGACAACGGCCCTACGGCGCATTTGGATCCCCGTACAAAAGAGTACCTACGTCAAAGTATGGAAAATTCCAAGGGGCTTTTCATTACCAGGGATTACCGTCTGAACCTTTATTATTGGCTGTTAAGGCCGCAAAGCCATATAACGTTTACCTTTCCTGTCTATAAACTTTATGGCGGAAAAGGGAAAACTGTCGGCCTGGTCGCTGTAAGCGTAAGAGAATCATCCTTTTTAAAGCTGATGGGAAATGAGGATGGCAGATACCGCCTGCTTTTAAACCAGGATGGAGAGGTTTTTCTGACCAACGGGGTAGAGGGAGACTGTTTCCCTGCCCAGGGTGAAAGTTTCGCAGTAGAGCTTTCCCAGGATAAACGGGTTTTCCAAGCAAAAGCATATGGGGAAAAACAGCTTTTGGCATATTCCTCTATCTCCTATACTGGCTGGACGCTGGTCGTGATGACCCCTCTCTCCCATTTGACTGGAAACGCAGGCCCTTTAAGCCGCTATGCCTTTTTTCTGGTTCTGCTTAATGCGCTTTTGCTGCTTGCAGGGGAAATTCTGATTACGCGGCATATCTCCAACCGGATACAGCCCCTTGTGAAGATGATGGAAAATGTAGAACATGGCAGCGGCCAGCCGGAACCGGTAGAAAAAATACAGGATGAGTTTTCCTACCTGTTTGATTCCTTTCACGCCATGCAGCAGAGAATCAAACAGCAGTTTAATGAAATATACCATTTAAGCCTGCTCCAAAAAGAAGCCAATCTCAATTTAATGCACGAACAAGTTAAACCTCACTTTATCTATAATATTTTCTATAATATGAATTGGCTGCTTCAGTTAAAAAAATATGATAAGTTAGAGGACATGGTAGAAGCAGTAGCGGATTTCTTTAAAAAATCTCTGAATAACGGAAGGCCGCTTATTTCCATCAGGGATGAGGCGCATATGCTGGAAAGCTATATAACGATTCAGCATATCCGTTTTGGCGACCGGTTCCAGACAAAATTGGAAATTCAGCCAGAACTAATGGACATTCATATTTTAGGTCATTTAATCCAGCCATTAGTAGAAAACGCTATCCGCTATGGGGTCGAACCGCTTACCCGCCAGGGAATGGTGACAATAAGGGGATACCTTTCCGGGGAGCTGCTAATCTTTGAAGTAGAGGACAATGGGGTAGGAATGGAACCCGGTGTGCTTTTGGATATCCGACGCACCCTTTCCAAAGCGCAGACTGATACAGGAAGGTTCTTTGCTTTAAATAATGTCCATCAAAGAATACAAATACTTTATGGAGAAGCGTATGGGCTGGAAGTGGAAAGCGAGGTGGGAAAAGGTACTCTTGTGCGAATCAAACTTCCCAAAACGCCGCCGAAAAACGGAATATCCTCCGGCATTGGATTGGAGGGAAAATAAGTGTATAAACTGATGATTGCAGACGACGAGCCAATTGTAGTAGAGGGAATCCGGGATGGAATCGACTGGAAACAATATGGCATAGAGGTCGTTGGATGCGCCTATAACGGTACAGAGGCCGAGGAACTATGCAGGAAAAAAATCCCTGACATTATTATAACAGACATCAAAATGCCGGGGGTAGATGGATTAGACTTTCTTTCCAGCGTGCGGCACATTGTTCCACATGCCCGCTTTATTATTGTCAGCGCTTTTGAATTGTTTTCCTACGCGCAGACTGCCATTGAATTAAACGTACAGGCATATCTGGTGAAACCGGTTAGGAGTTCTGTTATTGTAAACACGGTTTTACAGGCTGTACAGAGTATCCAGAATGACAGGAACCATCCCAGCTTTCAGCCTGCCGAACAGGAAGAAGCTGCCGGATATGACATGGTGGAAAAGGCCAAAGGTTATATTGACGCCCATATTTACCAGGATATTTCTCTAGGGGATGTTGCGGAATATGTAAACCTCAGCCCTTCCTATTTCAGCAGGCTTTTTAAAAAGGAAACCGGGATGCCTTTTGTGGATTATGTAAAAGTTTGCAAAACCCAGAAAGCAAAGGTTCTTCTTACCACCACCAATAAAAAGGTATATGAGATTGCTCAGGACTTAGGATATCAAAGCATCCGGTATTTTATTGCAATTTTTAAAGCCTGCCAGGGGGAAACTCCCCAAGCATACAGAACCAGGCATATGAAAAAAGCAAAGGAAACAGAGGAATAGAACCTGAAATTAACCTATGTTTAACATGGGTTCGATGAATTTTTCAGCTTTACGGTCTTAGAGCCTGTTGACGTGCGCGGGGAGATTCTAAACAGGCTCTTAGGTACGCCATCATGGCAAACCGTTGGTTTGCTGGATGGCTGCAAGAGAGAACTTGGAGGTTTTGTCCAACTCTGCGGAGTTGGACGAAGCGGAAGAAGCCCGCCTAATGGGGCTGCCCGCCCGAAGCTGGTACCAATCCCAATCTTATCCCACCCCCGAAGCAATTCCAGCGGGCTTTTGATTTTGAATACTGACGAAACGGTTAG
>CAOJXI010000263.1 GCA_948465665.1 uncultured Clostridia bacterium
GGGGCTTTTTAGGAAAGCCCCCTGGACCCGAAACCTTTTTAATCCGCCTTAGCTTATACTCATCTTAGCTTTCCCCCGCAAATTAGCTTCATGAACTCACATTTTGGGGCTTGACAAATCCTTATCACTCATGCTAAAGTAATACAAACGCGGCGAAAAGAAGCAGTACACAGAAGGAACGTATTTCAGAGAGCCTTTAACTGGTGCAAGAAGGCATACAATCCCTGTAGAAGTCGTCTTGGAGCGGCCTGAACGAAAGCGCGGAAGCGCAAGTAATTGGGAACGGAGAGCCACCCGTTATCGAATGGCAGGATATAATAAAGTATCCAGTGAGAGCGGCCCCAACGGGGGACGAAACAGAGTGGTAACGCGGAAGGAATTATCCCTTTCGTCTCTGACAGGTTATATTTAGAAAGACCTGTGAGGGATGGAAGGGATTTTTGTCGTTCACAGGCAGGAAAAGGAGGAAAAGAAGTTGAGAAAAGAACTTGAAAAGGTTTATGACCCAAAGCAGGTTGAAAACCGCACCTATGAATTTTGGCAGAAGGGCAATTATTTTCATGCAGAGCCAGATCCCAAGCGTAAGCCGTATACAATTATGATGCCGCCGCCCAATGTAACAGGGCAGCTCCATATGGGCCATGCGCTTGACAATACCTTGCAGGATATATTAATCCGTTGGCGCAGGATGCAGAGTTATAATGCGTTATGGATGCCTGGAACGGATCATGCTTCAATTGCAACAGAATCGAAAGTAGTTGAAGCAATGCGCGAAGAGGGATTAACAAAAGAGCAGTTGGGCAGGGAAGGCTTTTTAAAACGGGCTTGGGCCTGGAAAGAACAGTATGGAGGGCGCATTGTATCCCAGTTAAAAAAGATGGGTTCATCCTGTGACTGGGAGCGGGAGCGTTTTACCATGGACGAAGGCTGTTCCAAGGCAGTTAATGAGGTATTTGTGCGTCTGTACAAAAAGGGGCTCATTTATAAAGGGGAACGTATTATTAACTGGTGCCCCCATTGTAAAACCTCTATCTCTGATGCCGAAGTGGAGTATGAGGAAAAAGACGGCGCGTTCTGGCATATTAAATATCCTGTTGTTGGTTCTGAGACCGGGGAATATCTGGAAGTGGCAACAACCCGCCCGGAAACCCTCTTGGGCGATACCGGCATAGCCGTCAACCCCAATGATGAACGCTATCAGAAATATATTGGGAAAAAGGTTATCCTCCCGCTGTGTGACCGTGAAATTCCGGTTATTGAGGACGAATACTGCGAGATGGACTTTGGGACTGGCGTTGTAAAGATTACCCCTGCCCATGACCCCAACGACTTTGAAGTTGGACAGCGGCACAACCTTCCAATTATCAACGTGTTCAATGAAGACGCCACCATCAATGAAAACGGCGGGAAATACCAGGGGATGGATCGGTATGCCTGCCGGAAAGCCCTTGTTGCTGATTTGGAAGCGGAAGGGTATTTGCTGAAGGTTGAGCCGTATAAGCACAATGTAGGTTCCTGTTACAGATGCCATACTGTCATTGAACCAAGGGTTTCTTTACAATGGTTTGTCAAAATGGAACCCCTTGCAAAACCAGCAGTTCAGGCTGTGCGCGACGGCAGAACCAAATTTATCCCCGAACGGTTTGAAAAGATTTATTTTAACTGGATGGAAAATGTAAAAGACTGGTGCATTTCCCGGCAGCTTTGGTGGGGGCACAGGATACCTGCTTATTACTGCGCAGACTGCGGCGAAATGGTTGTTTCTAAAGACCCTGTGGCAGTTTGCCCGAAATGCGGCGGCAAAATGGAACAGGACTCCGACACCCTGGACACCTGGTTCAGCTCCGCGCTGTGGCCCTTCTCAACTTTGGGATGGCCGGAGGATACCCCGGAACTGCGGCATTTCTATCCCACTGATACCCTGGTAACTGGGTATGATATCATCTTTTTCTGGGTGGCAAGGATGATTTTCTCCGGCTTGGAACAGATGGGGGATGTTCCCTACCATACTGTTCTAATCCATGGCCTTGTGCGGGATGAACAAGGACGGAAAATGTCTAAATCCCTTGGAAATGGCATTGATCCGCTGAAGGTTATCGACGAGTATGGCGCTGACGCCCTCCGGCTGACCCTTGCTACCGGAAACAGCCCAGGAAATGACATGAGGTATTCTGATGCAAAAGTCCGCTCCAGCCGGAATTTTGCCAACAAATTATGGAACGCCAGCCGCTTTATCCTTATGAACCTGGATGATTCCGACACTGACGTTTCTTTGCCGGACACCCTCACCATTGAAGATAAATGGATCCTTACCCAATACAACCAGCTTGTCAAAGAAGCTACCGAAAACCTGGAAAAATTTGAACTCGGTATGGCGGTTCAAAAAATTTATGACTTCATTTGGGATGTGCTGTGCGACTGGTACATTGAACTGACAAAATCCCGCTTGCAGGCTGGAGGGGATACTTCCAAGGCCGCCCGCCAGATTTTGGTTTATGTTATGTCCAACACTTTAAAGCTCCTCCATCCCTTTATGCCCTTTATTACTGAGGAAATTTGGCAGGCTTTGCCCCATGACGGGGAAAGCATTATGATTTCCCGCTGGCCTGAGTTTGACCCTGATTTGGATTTTAAAGAGGAGGCACGGCAGTTTACAAAGGTTATGGACGCTATTAAGGCTGTCCGCAACCGCCGAGCTGAAATGAACGTTCCCCCTTCTAAAAAAGCCAGCCTTCATATTGAAACCAGTTCGCCTAGCGTCTTTGAGAATTGCGTTCCCTTCCTTGAAAGACTTGCATCTGCTTCTAATGTTGAAGTTGGTAAGGAGTTTCATCTGCCTGGTGCTGTTCAGGTGATTACAGACAGTGCAAAGATTTATATTCCGATGGAGGAATTAATTGATAAGGAAAAAGAATTAGCTAGACTGAATAAGGAAAAGGCTTCCTGTGAGAAGGATATTGGGTTTATTCGGAAGAAATTGGATAATCCTGGGTTTGTTGCAAAAGCGCCTGTACAGTTGGTGGAAACAGAGCGGGGAAGATTGGCAACTGCTCAGGAACGATTGGCAAAGATTGAAGAGAGCATTGCTGCATTGGAAAAATAGGCTTAATGAATGGGAGTTTGGTAAAGCTGATTTGCGGGGATGAACTAAGACGAGTACAGGCTAAGGCGGATTAAAAAGGTTTCGGGTCCAGGGGGCTTT
>CAOJXI010000264.1 GCA_948465665.1 uncultured Clostridia bacterium
AACCCCCTGGACCCGAAACCTTTTTAATCCGCCTTAGCTTGTACTCGTCTTAGCTCTCCCCCGCAAATCAGCCTTTCCATTACCTCCGTGTAGACAACTTGCACAAATTTTTCTGCCATACAATAATTTGTTGTCGTACAAAACACAATTGACTTTTACTAAGATACAATCTATAATTAACGTTATCACATCAAACCGCCCAACATATATATTCCAAAAGGCGGGTATTATTGAATATCATCTGGGGGTAATAAAAATGTCAAGAGTATACAATTTTTCCGCAGGGCCATCCATGCTGCCGGAAAAGGTATTGACCACAGCAGCCCAGGAAATGCTGGATTACCAGGGTACAGGCGAATCCGTTATGGAAATGAGCCATCGCAGTAAAGAGTATCAGGCAATTATTGATATATGCGAAGAACTCTTCCGTCAGGTTCTGTCTATTCCAAAAAACTATAAGGTATTGTTTCTCCAAGGGGGAGCATCATCCCAATTTGCAATGATCCCCTTAAACCTTATGAATAAATCCGGCAAAGCAGATTTTGTAATAACCGGGCAGTGGGCAACCAAAGCCTATCAGGAGGCCCAGAAATTTGGGGAATGTAAAGCGGTTGCTTCCAGCAAAGATAAAACTTTTACTTATATTCCTGAACTCGACGCAGACACATTTACAAAGGATGCGGACTATTTCCATATTTGTTATAACAACACAATTTATGGAACCCGCTTCCATGATCTTCCCCAGACCGGGAATATACCGTTGGTAGCGGATATGTCCTCGTGTATCCTCAGCGAGCCGCTGGATGTTTCCCGGTTTGGAATGATCTATGCCGGGGCGCAAAAGAATATGGGCCCCGCAGGTTTAACGGTTGTGGTTATCCGGGAGGATTTGCTGGGAAATGCCCGTCCTGAATGTCCCACTATGTTTAATTATCAGATTCATGCTGATAATGGTTCCATGTATAATACGCCTCCTACCTATGCTATTTATATTTTCAAGCTGGTTCTGGAATGGCTGATAAACGACATAGGCGGGCTGGATAGCATGAAAGCCGTTAATGAGGAAAAAGCAGGTCTGCTTTATACATTCCTGGATCAGTCAAATCTGTTTAAAGGGACTGTGGAGAAAAAGGATCGTTCCCTGATGAATATACCCTTTGTAACCGGAAGCGACGAACTCGACGCGAAATTTGTTAAGGAAGCATCAGCAAACGGCTTTATTAATTTGAAAGGCCATCGTACCGTTGGCGGGATGCGTGCCTCTATATATAACGCTATGCCGGTGGAAGGCGTCCGCCGTCTGGTAGAATTTATGAAGGAATTTGAACGTAAAAACGGCTGACTTTCAGGAAATACGCATTTGTTTCGATGAATGAAGAAGGGAAAGGGAATAAACCAATGTACCAAATTCTTACATTAAATAACATCTCTCCCTGCGGCCTTGCCCTGCTGACAGACCGCTATGCCTATGGCGAAGGCCAGCAGAACCCGGATGGGATTCTGGTGCGTTCTGCTGCCATGCACGATATGGAGCTTGCCCCCACGGTCAAGGCGATTGCCAGGGCCGGGGTTGGAGTAAACAATATTCCGGTAGAAGCCTGCGCGGAAAAGGGCGTGGTGGTATTCAATACCCCCGGTGCCAATGCAAACGCTGTAAAGGAACTGACAATTGCCGGATTGCTTTTAAGCAGCCGGAAAATAGCGGAGGGAATCCAATGGGCAGTCTCCCTGTCCGGCCAGGCGGATATTTCCAAGCTGGTGGAAAAAGGAAAAGCCCAATTTGCAGGCCCGGAAATTTTCGGGAAAACACTGGGCGTAATCGGCTTGGGCGCTATTGGGATCCAAGTTGCTAATACAGCCGTTTCCTTAGGTATGGATGTTTATGGCTATGATCCATACGTTTCCGTAGATGCTGCCTGGAGGCTTTCACGTGCAATTCACAGGGCGCAGGATATTAAGGATATCTTCGCGGATTGTGATTATATTACGATCCATGTCCCCTATATGCCTGCTACAAAGCATATGATCAATGCGGAAGCGTTCCAGGCCATGAAACAGGGTGTCCGCCTGATAAACTTCGCCAGGGGCGAGCTGGTGGACAATGCTGCTGCCTTGGAAGCTTTAAAAGAAGGAAAACTGGCTTCTTATGTTCTGGATTTCCCTGCCCAGGAATTAATAGGCGTTCCCGGAGTTACTGCCCTGCCCCACTTGGGCGCATCTACTCCTGAATCTGAGGATAACTGTGCAAAAATGGCAGTTTCCCAGATAATGGATTTCCTGGAAAATGGCAATATCCATAATTCTGTCAACTATCCTGACGTAACATTAGCACGCAGCGGCGGGGAACGGTTTGGCGTTTGCCATAAGAATATCCATGGTATGCTGACACAGATTACCAATGTTTTTGCAAAGGAAAAAATAAACATTGAAAATATGACCAATAAATCCTGTGGTGAATATGCTTATACATTGATTGACTGC
Source organism: uncultured Clostridia bacterium (assembly GCA_948465665.1). Lineage (GTDB taxonomy): Bacteria > Bacillota > Clostridia > Oscillospirales > Ruminococcaceae > UBA1405. The sequence continues at coordinate 2,482 of CAOJXI010000264.1, forward strand.
TTTGCCCCTTCCCAGAATATTGTGGAAGCTTTGGAAAAAATTGAAGGGGTTATTCGCGTTTTACATTTTTAAAAAAATTACTCCTCTTTAGTAAATACCAGCTCCGCTGCCTGGAAGGAAAGCCCCTTTTCCTTCCAGACGGCGGGAGCTTTTCTCATTTATTTTCCCAAAGTGTGTATGAAAAGATATTTTTATCCATTTTGTACAGATTTAGGAACAAGGTTTTTTTAAATCCAAGGGATTTTTCTGAAATTGTTTATTGTAAAGTGGTTACAAAAATGTTAAAATGGTTACGGGTACTCATGTGGTAAAATTTGATTTATAGGGAGGTGTATTGTTTTGGGCGTTTTGCTGCCTGAAACATAACGAATCATGAGTCTAAAAAAATCATTCCTATCTCTAGCATTGGCTGCTGTATTGGTAGCCAGCGCCGCGACAGTTTCTGTTTCCGCCCTGGAAGCAAGACCCGTCCGTCTTCCTGTTTCCAGAAGTTCCTCTTATGAGGATGACGCAATCCCAGTTCCTGTATATTTTCCAGGAAGCCCTGCGGCTGCCAGTATGTCGGAAACTCCTTCCGCTATTCGTTTTGAGCGTCCTGCTTCTGCTGCTGAGGATGTGAAGAGTGCCGCAAGAATTCAATTTGAAAAACCTGCTTCTTCTGAGGAAGCTTCCAGGACTGCCGCAAGAATCCAGTTCGAGAAACCCGCTTCTTCTGAGGAG
>CAOJXI010000265.1 GCA_948465665.1 uncultured Clostridia bacterium
GGGCGGGCAGCCCCATTAGGCGGGCTTTCTTCCGCTTCGTCCAACTCCGCAGAGTTGGACAAAACCTCCAAGTTTCCACCTTGCAGCCATCCAGCAAACCAACGGTTTGCGGATGATGGCGTACCTAAGACCAATAACCTTACAATTTAGAGGGAGTTTTCATCAAACTCACGCTAAAAATAAGCGCCTTTCCCGTTTCGCATCTTTGCAAAACGGGAAAGGCGCGTTTTTCTAAACATTATCCATTCAGCCTGCTTAAATATTTATTTTCAAAGAAAGCATACTTTTCTTTGTAGAAAGCAGTGTTTCCCTGGTGGATTGCCCTGATATACTCATGGCGGTCAAACCCGGTAACATCCTCGCGGGAATATCCAATTACATATACGCCAATATTGGAGCAGTGATCCGAAATACGTTCCAGATGGCTGAGCATGTCAATAAAGGGCAGCGCAACGTCAACGGAACATTCACCTTCCTTGAGCCGTTCAATGTGCCTTTCCTTCAGCATATCTTCCATCAAATCGACCGTTTCCTCTAACGGTTCAATAGATTCTGCTGTTTTAATATCATTGGCTGAAAAAGTCTTGCAGGCAAACCGGACAATCTCCGAAACTGCCTCAGTAATCACATTGTATTCCGCCATGGCCCCGCTGGACAGGGAAAGGTCTTTTTCAGCGAGCTGCTGGGCACATTCGCTGATGTTGACAGCATAATCCCCAATCCTTTCAAATTCAGTCATCATGTTCAGAAGGCTGGAAATATTTTTGCTGTCAGAATCAGCCAGGTTTTTCCCTGAAAGGGTAAGCAGGTATACCCGGAGCCGGTCTTCCAGGCGGTCAATGGCAGTTTCATTTTCCCGCAGCAAATCCGCTTTTTTGTTATCAAAGCTGCGGAAAAGGTCAAAGGAAAGACCGCAGTTTTCCTCAGCCAGTTCCGCCATCTGTTCAACGGCGTGGCGGGCTTGTTCAATCGCAAGACCTGTGGAAACCATAAAACGGTCGTCAAGAATCAAAGTATTGGTTTTCTGCTGCCGGCGTATCTCCTGTTCCGAGGGCTTGACTAAAAAGGTGACAATTTTCTCCAGAACCCCAGCCAAGGGGAGAAATATCAATGTAACTACTATGTTAAAAAGAGTGTGGAAATCGGCAATGCCGCCTTTGCTGATAGGCTCGTCCCAGAACGAAAAATCTACTGTATAATGTATCGCATAAGTTGCAAATAAAAAGATCATCGTTCCAAGAATATTAAAAATCAGGTGAATCAATGCAGTGCGTTTTGCGCTTTTCCCAGCGCCGATAGAAGCCATAATAGGGGTGACAGTAGTACCGATATTCTGCCCCATAATAATAGGGAAGGCGGTTCCGCAGGTAATGAGCCCGGCAGAACTGAGGGCTTGCAAAATTCCCACAGAAGCAGAGGAACTTTGTATTACAGCGGTCACAATTGCGCCGACCAGGACACCCAGGAATGGATTGGAAAGCTGCGCAAACACTGTGGCAATCTGGGGCAGCTCCCGGAGCCCATGCACAGCGCCTTCCATAGCGAACATCCCGGTAAAAAGCACGCTGAATCCCAAAAGGATCTGCCCGATTTCCTTATGGATTCTCTTTTTGGAAGCCATAAACAAAAGGATGCCTGCCAATGCAATAATGGGAGAAAAATTTGAGGGCTTCAACAGGTTGAGAAGGAAATTATCAGACTGGATATCTGTCAGGCGCAGGATATGGGCGGTAATGGTTGTACCAATATTAGCGCCCATAATTACGCCAATGGCCTGCCGCAGCTTGAGCAGCCCAGCATTGACCAAACCAACCACAATAACAGTTGTTGCAGACGAACTCTGTACTGCGGCTGTAACAGCAGCCCCTAACAGGACGCCTTTTAAAACAGTATCGGTCATTTTTTCAAGCACGCTTTCCAAACGTCCCCCGGAAAGCTTTTCCAGTCCTGATCCAAGGGTAGACATTCCATACAGGAAAAGTGCCAGTCCGCCTAACAGGTTTACCACGTCAAAAAAATCCATATAACTCCTCCAAAGTATTTTCCTGATACGAAGTATTTGCTTTCAAATACAGAAAAATCCTTCGGGAAAACATGAAAATAAAGGCAAGGTGGATTTTTTCTGTTATCAATAAACATTATCTTTCGTATCAATCCGTTTTGTCTCTTTCAAAATATTAAGGAAACTGCCGGCAATACGGAAGGACGATAACTTAGAATGTTATGTTCCTCCTGCTGTTTCCCGCCTCATTATATCATTTTTACCGGCAGACGTATATAGGATTTTTTCCTTTCAGCAGACTGCTTTTAGGAGAAGATTGTCTATTAGGCAGATAGATTTTTATATATGATACACAATCCTGAAAATTGTCAATTATTTGCCCCAAAGTAAAAAACACATTATCCCAGCAGTTCTGTCTGGATTGTTTCCCCGTCCAGGCTTTTAATTGTAAACATGCCGTCCTCAAAGATTAGATAGCTGGGCGGGTTCCCCTCTTTTGGAAGGGAAACAGAACCGGGATTAATTGCAAGAATTTTTCCGTTTAACCCCCAATGTTCAATCTTTAGGACATGGGTATGTCCGTACAAAAACACATCCCCCTTTTTTAACGGCGGCAGGTTATCCTGATTGAAAATATGCCCATGGGTACAGAACATATTTGTACTGTCCGCCATCAGAAAAGCATAATCAGCAAGGACAGGGAATTCTAAAACCATTTGGTCAACCTCTGCTTCACAATTGCCGCGGACACAGAGGATTTCCTCCTTGATACTGTTTAAAAGGCTTGTTACATGGACAGGGTCATAACCTTGGGGGACTCCGTTGCGGGGGCCGTGGTACAGCAGATCCCCCAGCAAAATCAGCCGTTCCGCCCTTTCACGCAAATAAGCCTCCAACATTTTTTCACAGCCGGAAAGCACCCCGTGAATGTCCGATGCAAACATTAATTTCATTTCATTAACTCCTTTCATAACAATAAATATACTTGGCTGCTTTAGCTTAATGTGAGTTTGATGGTTTTTCTGTTTTCGGTACGCCATCATCCGCAAACCGTTGGTTTGCTGGATGGCTGCAAGCGAAAACTTGGAGGTTTTGTCCAACTCTGCGGAGTTGGACGAAGAGGAAGAAGCCCGCTATAATGGGGCTGCCCCAACGAAGCTGGTTCCAATCCCAATCTTATCCCACCCCCG
>CAOJXI010000266.1 GCA_948465665.1 uncultured Clostridia bacterium
TTTAGGAAAGCCCCCTGGACCCGAAACCTTTTTAATCCGCCCCAGCTTGTACTCGCCTTAGCTTACCCCCGCAAATGAGCTTTATCAAACTATTACCCTTATTATACACCTTAACCGTCTGCTGCACCATAACAAAACCCGAAAAAATCCCATTCTATGGGGCATGAAAACCCCCTCCCCCGCATAAAGTAGGTAGAGACTACAATGGAAAGGCAGGTAATGATATGGAAGATACATCTCAAAACGAATTAACCCGTTCTTCCCCTAACGTCATCAGCCAGCAGGATTTTGATGCAATGCGGCAGCGTTATGCAGATGAACTGCTTGCAATCCGGCGAAGTGTTGACGCAATGTTAGGCAGAACGTCCCCCCTTACTTCTCCGGCAGTATTTGAGGAACTGGCAGTTCCAGCAATGGCATCCACCCCAATGGAAACCCCTCCTGTTCCAGAGCAGCCAGCCGAACCAATGGAACAAACTTCCGAGGAACCATCCATGCAGCCGGAACTGGTAAATCCTCCCCCGCCGGCAGAAGATGAGGAAATCCAAAATCTGAATGAAGATGTTGCGCCGGAAAATGAAGAAACCCTTTCCCCAGATGGTGCAAAGCCCGCTCCACTCACTGACGAAGCGACCCTGCAAATACTTGTAACGGCAGCGCAGCAAGCCATTCCAATCCCGAATGTTCTGGTACTTCTCTCCCGTCAAGATCCGGGCCAGCCTTTGGAAACCCTGATTCGGGTAATGACTACTAATGAAAGCGGCCAAACCCCAGTAATCACCCTGCCCGCCCCAGACAGGACATTAACCCAAGTTCCAGGGGAATACCTGCCCTATACTGTATACCGGGTCGTAGTTGCAGCAGAAGGATATCAACCCCAATTTCATGGCAATGTAGCACTTTTTGGGGGAATGTCCACCCTGCTCCCAGTGGAGTTGATCCCATTGTTGGAGGCTCCTGTACCTCCGCCCTCTCGCACGGGGGAAAATTATACCAGCCTGTAATGGAAGCAAGGAGGGACAACAGTGCCATCTGTATACATTCCAGAATCTATCACCGTCCATCTGGGAACTCCGCGCTCCAATGCGGCCAATGTGACGGTTTCCTTCCCGGACTACATCAAAAATGTAGCCTCCAGCGAAATCTATCCAACCTGGCCGGAAAGTGCGCTCCGCGCCAATATCTATGCACAGATATCCTTTGCTCTCAACCGTATTTTTACCGAGTGGTACAGGAGTCAGGGATATTCTTTTGATATTACCTCCTCCACCCAATATGACCAAAAGTACATACATGGGCGGGATATTTTCGGTTCCGTTAATTCCATCGTAGACGAAATATTTAATAACTACCTTCGCCGCCAGGGAAGCGCAGAACCATTATTTGCCCAGTTCTGCAACGGGACGACCGTCACCTGCGAAGGGCTTTCCCAGTGGGGAACAGTGGAGCTTGCCAACCAGGGAATGACACCTTATGAAATTCTCCAGTATTATTATGGGGATGATATTGAGATTGTGCGGGATGCCCCCGTACAGGCAATACAGGAATCCTACCCAGGCTATCCCCTGGAATATGGGCAGAGAAGCAACGAAGTGCGATATCTCCAAATACGTCTGAACCGGATTGCCCAGAACTATCCCTCTATCCCCAAAATTCCCACTATAGACGGGAACTTTAATACTGCAACCGCAAGCGCAGTTTGGAAATTCCAGGAAATTTTCAAGCTGACGCCAGATGGTATTGTAGGAAAAGCCACATGGTATCAGATTGCCTTTGTTTACAACAATGTTAAACGCCTGGCAGAGCTGAATTCTGAGGGACTGCAATTCTCCGAAATTTCCCAGCAGTTTCCAAATACAATCCAGATGGGCAGCACAGGCGACGCTGTAAATGTTATCCAATACTATCTCCAGGTAGTGGGAAGGTTTAACAGCTCTATCCCGCCTGTTGCGATTGACGGCATTTTTGGGGAAGCGACCCGCAATGCAGTTATGGCTTTTCAGCGCCAATACGGTTTGCCCCAGGATGGGATTGTAGGACGGCAGACCTGGATTTATCTATACCGGGCAGTAAAAGGCGCAGGCGCGCTTGTGCCGGTATTTGATGTGACTACTGCCCAGCCCTATCCAGGGTATCTCCTGCGTTCGGGAAGCCGTGGGGAAAACGTAAGTTTGCTGCAGGAATATTTAACGGCAATCTCCCTTTACGACTCTTCCATTCCCGCTGTTCCAATTACCGGGTATTTTGGGGATCAAACTTATAATTCTGTTATTTCCTTCCAAAGACAGTATGGTTTGGCGGCAGACGGAATTGTAGGCATGGAAACCTGGAACCGGATTACCAGCATTTATAAATCCCTATTAGACAGCAGCGAATTACGGTTTGGGCAGTATCCGGGAACTACTATGCAGTCAAGCTGAAAACTGAGTACACCCAATGCAGGGAAAGGAGACAGACTTTATGGATGACATGCCGCAGGCAACAGAAAATATGCGGGGTTCCATTTACGAAATGCAGCTTTTTCTTCAGGGGGCCAGGGCAGCAATTCCCAGTATCCCCTTTGTTTCCGCTGACGGGCTTTATGGCCCTGAAACCGCCGAGGCTGTACAGGCATTTCAAAAAGCTAACGGGCTGACCCCTACCGGCATCACCGATCAACAGACCTGGGATCTTGCAAGAACCCTATATTACAAGATGCTGCGAAAAAATTCGCCGCCCCGTATGCCTAATGTTTTTTCCTGCATGGAATGGGATATCAGCCCAAACCAGTCCTGCAATCAGGTATTTGTGGTTCAGCTTATGCTGAAACATTTAGGCGAACGGTACAGTGGGTTTAATGATTTGGAAATGACCGGGATTTTTGATGAAAAAACCCAGAAAGCACTTTCCCTGCTTTGTATGGAAGGTGCGGATAATTATTGCGTGGGGAAATGCGTCGGGAAAAACCAGATGAATGATTTAACACAGACTTATAATGGGTATATGATGGGAAATGAACACCAGGTTTGGAAGTCCTGTGATGAGGAAAAGTCAGATACGCTTTTAGAAGGGATTATTAGACCTCAGGAGTAAAAACAGAAAAGCATATTTGCGGGAGTAATCTAAGATGAGCACAAGCTGAGGCGGATTAAAAAGGTTTGGGGTCAAGGGGCCTTTCCTAAAAAGGCCCCTGTCG
>CAOJXI010000267.1 GCA_948465665.1 uncultured Clostridia bacterium
TTTTCGCTTTCAGCCATCCAGCAAACCAACGGTTTGCCATGATGGCGTACCTAAACCCGCAAACCATAAAATTAAGGGAAGGCATTTCAACGAACATACATTAAATTATAATATATTTTTACAAAAAAGCATCCTTTTTTTCTTCAATTTCATATATTTCCAACTAACCTAAAAACAGGTAAGCCTTCCCCCTGGTTTCCCAAGGGGAAGGATCTGTTTTATCTGTTTGCGGTTAAAATTAATCCATCATCTGCCCGCCGTTAATCTGAATGGTTTCCCCTACCAGATAACTGGCTTGTTCGCTGGATAAAAAGGCTAATACATTAGCAACTTCCTCTGGATTGCCAAGCCGTCCGGCAGGAATCTGGTTTTTCCAGGATTCCACAATTTCCCGCGCTGTCGCGCTGTGAAAAGGGGTGTCGATTGTACCGGGAGAAATCAGATTTACCCGGATGCCGCTGCCAACCAGCTCCTTGGCGAGCCCCTTTGACCATCCCAGTACAGCCGCTTTGGAGGCCGCATAAACCGACGCGCCCGGCCCTCCGCCGTTGTAGGCCGCGATAGATGTAATATTGATGAGGGAAGCGTTCCCATGCTCCGCGCCAGCTTTTTTCAAAGCCGGAACCGTCGCCCTGGTGACATAAAATGCACTGGTCATGTTCAAATCCATGACATGGTTGTAAAATTCAGTGGTCATCTCGTCGATTTTGCTGCGTCCGCCCAATCCTCCGGCGTTGTTGATTACCACGTCAATCCGCCCGTATGTTTCCAGGCATTTAGCGACCATGTCATTGACAAATTCCTCTTTGGTGATATCTCCGCAGTAGAAAGAGGATTCAATTCCTTCCCCTTGCAGTTCTTTCAGCAGAGCTTCCCCGTTTTCCCGGTTGTAGTCGTTAAAGGCAACCGCATAGCCGTTTTTCCCAAATTTCAAACAGGTGCAGCGGCCTATTCCGCTGGCGGCTCCGGTGATAAATAAAACTTTCTTGCTCATTATGTATCGTTCCTTTCATTTGTTGAGTTTTTGAAGGTCTCCGCTTGTTGGCAGTTACTCCTTTTTACGGTAAAGGCAATATCATCTATGTGCCCATACCCTGCGCAGACCGTGATTTCATAGTCCCCCACATGGACAAGCCATCCGTTATCCCGCTGTTCTATGGAACATTCAGGCAGACTTCTGCCAGCATCCCCGGCAGAAACCAGGTTTAGGAACCGCATTTCTTTTGCGGGAAGCTTATTTTCCTGACAAAGTGTTTCCAGACGGGTGTAAACAATATTGTCCGGTTCCTGGCTGGTGACGTTGGCGCTGTTGGTCATGACTGTATTGCCAAAGCGAAGCTCCATGTCCCCCGGCAAAACCTCCATGACAGAACTGCCATTTTCAAAATGGTATCGGCTTTCCATTTTTTTAGGGGCCTGGTCGCTGTGGAGCAGCCAGGTATAGGTGTGCTCCCGCTCAGAAGAAACAGCGTCCAGAATCAGGAACCATCCCTCGCCGGAAGTCAGAATATGCCGCTTTACACTGGAAACCCCAAGGGCAGGGGAATACATCCCAGCGGATTCCCCGCAAAGGTAGAAACCATTTTCATAAGGAATAAAGGTTTCCACCTGGGCGGTTTGGCTTTCCTCCCAGCCGTCGTAAGCATCATAACCGCCCTCCCGGTCGAACCCCTGACCATCTATCAGGATAAGGTTGTGGTTCCTGGCAGCTTTCCGGCTGGAATATCCCTCATCTACCGCCAGAAAATCGCTTCCCCGTATCAGCATGAAGCTGTTGGCGTCAGGGTGATGGTGTCCAGTAGAACGGATTTTAATGCCTTCCTCCCGTTCCATAGCATGGGAAAGCTTCCATTGTTTATGTCCGCCTCCGGGAGCGCATTTGTAGGAAAAGGCGACTGCATCCCGTTCCCAGGAGGTACGGGAACAAACCAGCCCCAAATCCGGGAAATACACCGTAAGGGGAAGGTTCTCCAAAGGCTTTGGCTCTATGGCTGGATCGTACCAGAGGTATTCCAGGAAGGCTTCCGGCAGGATACCCGGTTTCACGCCGCTTTCATATCCTTCCCGGAACAGGCAGTTTTCCAGAACTTCGTCAGCTAATGCCTGCGCATATCCATTTTGGTATTCTGCCGCAGCCTTATAGTATAAACAGGGGATATGGCCGCTCCGCCGGTCGTGGCAGTCCCCATGGTTGAAATTCTGCTCCCGGTCTGGCGCAAGCTCATACAGGCGGTAAAAGAAGGTGTTTTTGAGAAACTCGTTATCTGCAAACCAATCTGTACCCTCCTTTTCCCGCAGCAGTTCGGCATAATGGAACAGCCATACCACCCCATACCGCCAATAAACCACCCCTTCATAATCGCTCCCATCATCCGGCAGAAGGGGGAAAACTTTTTGGAAATTTTCCCTTGCCAAATCAATCCACTCCTGAGCGGGGGGATATTCCCCGACAATGGCATATCCCGCCATAGCAAGCCCGGTAAAGTCAATCCAGTTGTGGTTCTGCCAATAGGAGGTTGCCCAGGAATGGCCTGTGAGAACATCCCGCTCCCCGCTGTCTGCTGCCTGGATATGGGAATCCCTTTGGCTGGTATGTATTTTAGCCCCGGTTTTCAGCGCGTATTGGTACATCCGCTCGCCTTGGAGGATCAGCTTTTTTAAAAGTGCCTGCCGGTCTGCTGGTTCCAAATCTCCTTTCAGCCAGTCATAGGACAGGCCATAGCCAAACAGCAGCCATGCCGCGCTTAAATCCACATCTACCTTGACCGCTTTCCCCCAATGGGGGTAATCCACCCCGGCAAATATCCAGCGCCGGGCTTGGGAAAGGTAAGCTTTCTGCCCTGTCAATTTATATGCCAGGGACAGGTTGGCGGCAGCCATCCCATAGTAGGTGATGCTTTTTAAAGGATGTTCTTTGGGAAGCTCCTGCTTTTCATAAAGCTGGCACTGCTGGACTAAACGCTGGAAATGCCGTTTCCGAGAGGTGAAGCGCTCCCGGCGCAGCGTTTCCAGACCTTGGGGCATATATAAATATTCTGAATCCATACTGTTCCCCCTTGAATTTTGGTTTTTAAACAACGTGGGTTCGACGAAATTTTATGGTTTTCGGTACGCCATCATCCGCAAACCGTTGGTTTGCTGGATGGCTGAAAGCGAAA
>CAOJXI010000268.1 GCA_948465665.1 uncultured Clostridia bacterium
AGCCCGCCATAATGGGGCTGCCCCAACGAAGCTGGTTCCAATCCCAATCTTATCCTACCCCCTGAGCAATTCCAGCGGGCTTTATTTAAAATACTGACGAAGCGGTTAGTTATCAGCCTCTTAGGTAAGGTTTCCGCTTGTTTTAAGCAAGCTGGGGTATTTCGCGCCTGCGGGCGCGACCAGGGGGCTTTTTAGGAAAGCCCCCTGGACCCGAAACCTTTTTAATCCGCCGTAGCCTGTACTCATCTTAGCTTATCCCCGCAAATAAGCTTTATTTTGCTATAGTGCGGGTACCAGTATAGCAGCGGATATAAATTTCCCGGATTTCATCTATGGTAATTTTCACAGGGTTAGCTGAAGTACAGCGGTCATGGAAAGCAGCTTCACACAATGCGTTCAGATTTTCCGCAAAAGTATTTTCAGGGATATCGTAATCTTTCAGACTTAAGGGAATTTCTACTGTTTGCATCAAATGAACGATAGCAGAAATCAAGCTGTCCACCCCTTCTGCTGTTGTAGAAGCGGGCATCCCCAATATTTCAGACAAATACGCATAACGGACAGCAGCCTTATTGCACTCCAATTTAGAAAAAACCAAACCAGCATTATATTCCGACACATAAGGCAGCAGCAAAGCGTTAGCCTTTCCATGAGGGATATGGAATACCGCCCCCAAAGCGTGGGCCATGCTGTGGTTCACCCCAAGCCCCGCATGGTTAAACGCCATACCCGCCATACAGGAAGCATTATGTATTTTTTCCCTTGCAATCATATCGTTGGGATTTTTATAAACAATGGGAAGGTAACGGAATACATACCTCATTGCCTTCTCAGCGAAAGCGTCAGAAAAATCACATGCACCTGTTGAAACGAACGCTTCCAGCGCATGGGTAAGCACATCCATCCCAGTATCCGCTGTAACCGAAGGGGGGACAGTGCGGATTAATTCCGGTTCAAGGATTGCAACATCAGGAATTAACGTTTTATCATGGAGGGGGTATTTTACCTGTTTGGCTTTATCTGAAATAACCGCAAAAGAAGTAACCTCTGAACCTGTCCCGCTGGTAGTAGGGATTGCTATGCCCAAAGGCTTGTCCACCCCTTGGATTGTCGTATAAAAATAGCTTACAATTTTAGCTGTGTCAATCGCCGAGCCACCTCCAAAGGCAATGACAGCATCGGGCTTATGGTTCAAAATACGGATAATCCCTTGTACCACTACCTCAATAGACGGATCAGGAACAATGTCTGAAAACACCCTGTATTTAATATTAGCTTCCCTAAGCACTGTCAAAAGCTCGTTAATCTTGCCGGAAGAAACCATAAATGGATCACAGATAATACAAGCGTCATGAACGCCCAAATCCTTCATTTTTTCCAGAGAGCCTTCCCCTAGAACGACCTTTGTTTGTATGTCAAAAATATCCATTTTTACTTGCCACGCCTTTCCATATCAAAAGAGTCCCATACGAAATTATTTTAACACAACCTTGTAAAAAAGAACAGCCCTTATTTTTTGAACATACGAAAGATTAACAGTATACAATCCTGTTTGTTTATGGTAATATGTTAGCAAATAAAATGAAACGATCAGGAAGTGAACCGGATGCCAGAAAACCAACAGCCCAATCCGTTAAATGGATACCAGCTTTTATATGACGCTGCAATGTTAGCTGGGGAAATTACCTTGGAGAGCGGGGCGGAAATATTCCGGGTAGAAGACACTATGCGGAGAATTATGAGCCTTTCCGGGTTTGCATCCGTGGAAGTATTTGCGACTACTACGGGCATATTTGCAACTTTGGCGGATCCGTCCATACCTCCAGTAACGCAGATTCGGAGGATAAACAGCCGCGCCAACAATCTAAGCCGCATCTGCCAGGTCAACGAAGTTTCCAGGGAACTTTGCAGGGGGGACATTACCCCGGAAGAAGCTATCCTTCGTTTAAAAGAAATCCGCAGCCTGCCCCCATACCCTAAAACATGGGTTACTGCTGCGTTTCTTGTATCTACTATGGGATTTGCAGTATTATTTGGCGGCGGGATAGGGGAAACCCTTGCTTCCGGTATCGCCTGCGCTGCCATGCAATTAACAGGGCTTGTTTTGGCAGAAAAGTTTTCCAATAACTTTATGGAAAACCTTTTGAAAACCCTGGTGATTGCCCTTATTACAGAAATCTGTTGCCTGCTGTTCCCCTCCCTGAACGGACAAACAATTATTATCAGCGCCATTATGCCGCTGGTTCCCGGCGTGCCAATCACCAACGCGATTCGGGACACGCTGCAAGGGGATTACACTGCAGGGCTTTCGCGGGCGGCTGAAGCTTTTGTTATTGCTTTGGCGATTGCGGTTGGTTCTATTGCGGGAATGGGATTATTCCGCTTTATATTCGGGCTATTTTGAAAACTGGAGTGGGGGAATTTTATGTCTGATTTAACTATGTCTGCATTTTTATTTCTGATAAAGCTTATAGGGGCATTTATAGCAGGTGCTGCGCTGGGACTCGCCGCCCAAATCCCCTCCCGTTACTTTATCCATGCCGGAATAACTGCTGCCATTGGATGGGCGGTTTATCTCCTTACATCGGAATATGGCTGGAATCTGGTTTGGGCAAATTATGCAGCAACCGTTTGCGTTGCATTGACAGCACAGATATTGGCAAGACGGAAGTTTGTTCCGGCAACTGTGTTTTTAATTCCAGGCATTATTCCGCTTGTTCCAGGCGGAGGAATGTATTTAATTGTGTGGAGTATGCTTTATGATACGCCGGCTGCCGCTTCCGCATACCTTTATGAGACTTTACAAATGGCTGGCGCGATTGCTTTGGGGATTTTTACGGTTGATACCGCCTTTCGGCTCCCGAAGAGAAAGAAACAGCAAATCCATTAAGCAGATAAAGCTCATTTGCGGGAGAGAGCTAAGATGAGTACAAGCTGGGGCGGATTAAAAAGGTTTCGGGTCCAGGGGGCTTTCCTAAAAAGCCCCCTGGTCGCGTCCGCAGACGCGAAATACCCCAGCTTGCTGAAAGATAG
>CAOJXI010000269.1 GCA_948465665.1 uncultured Clostridia bacterium
GGGGTCGTTGTGGACCTTTTTATTCTTTTCTTCCTTAAGTTCCCGTATATGGGGTGCCGCCCTGGATCTGCCGGGGGCTTTTGAGGAGTGCAGCTCCGCTGCACAACCCCCTGGACCCGAAACCTTTTTAATCCGCCCCAGCCTATACTCGTCTTAGCTTTCTCCCGCAAATTTGCTTTATCTCACTCACGTTAAAATAAACAGATAAAGGAGGCTCCCCATTTTGAATCCGAAACTGAAAGAAAAAATACTGGAATCTCTTTCAGCAGTTCTGCCGATTACTGGAATTGTTCTGCTTTTGAGCATTTTCCTAGTCCCCCTTGATATTGGTTCAGTGGTTATGTTCCTTGTTGGCGCAATCATGCTGATTGTAGGCATGGGAATGTTCCAGCTTGGTTCTGAAATGTCCATGAGCCCCCTTGGGGAAGGAATCGGCGTTCAGATTTCCAAATCGAAAAGCCTGTTTCCCATTATCATTATCAGCCTGTTGATGGGCGTCATTATTACTTTGGCGGAACCGGATTTGCAGGTGTTGTCCAATCAGGTTCCCTCTATCCCCAACAATGCCCTGATTTTTACAGTTGCTGCCGGTGTGGGGGTGTTCCTTGCCCTTGCAGTTTTAAGGATTATCAAAGGGATTGACCTGTCTTATCTATTAATGGGATTATATCTAATACTGTTGGCTTTCTCCTTTTTTATTCCAAAGGAGTTCCTTGCAGTTGCCTTTGATTCCGGCGGTGTCACCACAGGCCCTATTACAGTTCCTTTCATCATGGCGATGGGCGTCGGGCTTTCCTCTATCCGTGTGGACAAAGACGCTTCCAGTGACAGCTTCGGTTTAGTAGCCCTGTCCAGTATCGGGCCGATTTTAGCGGTTCTGATTTTGGGGTATTTCTATAACCCGGATGGCGCGCTCTATGCCGCAGATGACGTTGCTTCTGTTTCTACTATGCGGGATGTTGCACAGGCTTTTACCTTTAAAATGCCCCATTATGCCAAAGAAGTTCTTATTTCTATCATCCCTATTGCGGCAATGTTCTTCATTTTCCAGTTTGTTAGCCGCCACTACCAGCGCAGGCAAAGGCAGCGTATTGTAGTAGGTTTTGGATATACATATATGGGGCTTGTCCTTTTCCTGTGCGGGGTCAATGTTGGATTTGCCCCAGTGGGTACTTTGATAGGCTACCACCTTGCCGGGTCAGCTACAAAATGGCTGCTGATTCCTATTGGCATGGTTATTGGCTACTATATTGTCAAGGCCGAACCTGCTATTCAAATTCTTAACCGCCAGGTTCAGTCTGTTACAAACGGCATGGTTTCCGCTAAATCTATGAACCGGTGCCTTTCGATTGGCGTTTCTGTCAGCGTAGGGCTTTCCATGCTGCGGGTTTTAACTGGGATTTCCATTCAATGGATTGTGATTCCCGGTTACATTATCGCCCTGGTAATGTCGAAACTGGTTCCTAAAATTTTCGTTGGTATTGCTTTTGACTCAGGCGGTGTTGCCAGCGGGCCTATGACCTCTACTTTCCTGCTTCCACTCTGTATCGGGGCCTGCGATATGCACGGCGGAAACCTGATGACGGATGCTTTCGGCGTTATTGCTTTAGTTGCCCTGACGCCTTTGATTGCTGTCCAGATTATGGGGCTGCAATACAAGTTTAAACTTAACAAACTTCAAAAGTCTGCTGCGCCGGATTCTATGCTTGCGGATGATGTTGATGAGATCTTTGAAATTGAGGAGGTATAACAGTGAGTTCTCCCACAAACCAGAAACAGGGCGCTTACCGGGTTCTGATTGTTATTACTAACCCTAAACTGGCCCCGAAAGCTACCCAGCTTCTTCATGATAATTCTATTCCCATGCACTTCAAACTTACCGCAGCGGGGACTGCTTCCAGCGATATCCTTGACATCCTGGGACTGGGCAGCACGGACAAAAACCTTTTGATTAGTTTTGTGCCCAAAAATTTAACGGGGGTTTTACTTAAAAAATTAAAGAGAACCCTCAAAATTGGTCTGCCGGACAGCGGAATTGCCTTTACTATGCCTATTAACGGCTCTAACGCGCTGATTTTAAAGATGCTTCAACAGCTTGAAGGGGAGAACCCCCCAATTCCTAAAGGAAAGGTTGAGTCTTCCATGTCTGAGATGAAATTTGCTATGATTGCCGCCATTATTAACCAGGGGTATAGTGAGAAATTAATGGACGCGGCTAAAAAATCCGGGGCCAGCGGAGGCTCCGTTATCCACAGCCGCAGAATCAGCAACGAAAAAGCCCTGGGATTTTGGGGGCTGGGTATGAAAGATGAAAAGGAAATTGTTCTGATTATTGCTTCCGCAGAAAATAAAGCCGAGATCATGCGTGCTATCAGCGAAGCCTGCGGCGTTAAAAGTGAGGCGGAAGGTATCGTTATGTCTATGCCTATTGATGAGGTTATCGGATTAAGCGATGATACATTATAAAGTACAAGGGGAGGATTATATGCTGTTTAAGGATTTGCTGAAAGGCAATAAGCAGAAGAAAAATACAACAACTGATGTTGTGTTCCAAAAAACAGTTTGCCATACTCCGTGGAGTGTGAGGACTCAGGAAGTGGAGAAGTCCGTTTCTTCATGGGAGGAGGTTGAGGATTCCATTTTGGGTATGATGACGGATGAGGATGAATTTGTGGTGCTGTCAACAGGCGATGTCCGCCATCATGTCTGTTATGTCCAGGCAACCCAGAATGAAAAAGGGATTATTGTGCAGGTAGGTATTGAGGAAGGGGAAAAGGTAAGGTTAGTGGAAAAGATATGTTCTCAAAAGGAATGTATGGATATTTTTCGGGAGTTTTTTGCTTCTGCCCGTGTGGAAGGGTTGGAGGGTTATTCCCCGGTTGAGTTTTTTGTTTAGAAGAGTTTGGTAAAGCAAAGTGGCGGGAGTAACCTTGGATGAGTACCAGCTAGGGCGGATTAAAAAGGTTTCGGGTCCAGGGGGCTTTCCTGAAAAGCCCCCTGGTC
>CAOJXI010000270.1 GCA_948465665.1 uncultured Clostridia bacterium
GGTTTTCGGAGCCTAGGGCCGGTTTGCCCCTGCCCCTGCACATCCCTTATATGGATGTTCCCCCTTGCTATGGTCTTATTATATACTAAGTTCTTTCAAATTGCAATACCCTTTTGTAGTTTTTTTGTAATCTTTTCAAAGTTTTTTTTAACCATTTTCCCCGGATTTTCATTTTTAACCCATATTCTGGAAATTTTAGCTTATTTTCATTTGGTTTTAGGCTCCATATTTTGGAAAAACTCCCTTAGAAATGTAACAAACACCAAATAAACACCAAAATTAACCTCTAAAATCAGGATTTTACAATGATTTTTCCTAAATTTCCCATAATTTATCTAAAACAAACTATTTTCGACCTATTTCGTATCATCGCCGGAAAATAACTTCCCCAAAAGTTCCGCCGCGTCCCTGTCTGCTTCCGAAATAGCATGAACATAACGGTTCGTCGTAGAAATCTGCATGTGCCCTAACCGCGCTGCTACTGTCTTAATGTTCGTACCATTTAATAATAGTAAGGTCGCGCTGGTATGGCGCAGGGAATGGAACTTCCTGTGCCGCAGGTGGTTTTTCTGTAAAAAGTCGCTGAACCAGCGAGTTGCCCTCTGCGGCGGCATGGGGCTGCCATCCTCACGGGTAAAAATCCAATGCCCTTTGTTTTCCCCTTTCAGCAGCCCTGCCTGTGTTTCCCGGTACGATTGCAGCATCTCCACACAGTATTCAGGAACTGCCACCTGCCGAACACTCCCCTTAGTCTTAGGGGTCTTTGTACAAACCTCCCCTCCGGGAAGCTGGTAATTGCTTTTAGAAACTGTAATAATCCCTGTTTGATAATCAATGTCGTCCCAGGTAAGGGCAAGTAGTTCCCCGCGCCGGCATCCGGTCAGGATTGCCAGATGGATTAAAAGCTGGTTCTGCATTGGTTCCCGTTCCAGATACCGCAGCATTTCCTCAGCTTCTTCTTTTGTAAAGATATCTGTTTGGGTGTCATTAGAAACAGGAAGTTCAATCCGTTCCGAATCCGCAGGGTTAGAATTTATCATCCCTAATTTATAAGCCCGTCCCAAAATAGATTGAAGCACCACGAAATACCGCCTGACCGAACTGGCAGAAAGGGAATCCACCTGTTTCCCATGGGCGCGCCCCGGTGCCTGGAGCTGCTGGACAAACATCTGTACATGGAAAGGCCGTATTTCAGACAGCCGGAAGTGTCCCAGCACTGGAAGGATATACTGCTGGATAATCCTTTCATATGCAGAATAGGTGACAGGCGAAAGCATTTTAGAAGCAATCTCAAGATATTGAGGGCAAAAATCGCAAAGCCGTATACGCCCCGCATCAATGTATTCCCCGTTTTTTACAGTTGCTTCAAATACAATGGCAAAACGGTTGACTTCTTTTTCAATTTGACGGGACGACATACCCGGCACAGGACGATATGTTTTTGTTTTTCGGATCTGTTTGCGGTTCGCATCATAGCCGCAGGATACCGTAATCCGATAACTGCTGCCGCGTTTTTGGATACTTGGCATATCTCTGCCCTCCTAACTATTCTCAATCGTCACATAAGCAGGTTGTTCATTTCCAGATTTTACCTAAACACCATTTAAGCACCAAAGTACCGAAAAATATCATACGAAGCCTGCCCTGAAGTGGGGAGGTTTCTTATTATAACATGAATCCAAATCTGTATATTCATTCGCTTTGTTTGCAAAAAGATACCCCCAAGCCCATCCTGTACAAAAACACTGTTCCCAAACGCATATAAAAAAGCAGCCATAAAAACTTTATCATATGTCTTTTATGGCTGAATTTTCATATTCATTTAACAGTGATCCGTATCATACGAATAGGCTTGGGGGTATCTTCCCGCAGATGGAAAAATCTGTATGGCTGGAAAAATAGTTTTCACTGGAATTTATTTAGTCATCCTCTGTCTTAGCATTTTTCTTTAATTTCATGATTTCTGCACGTTCTAATTCCTTCGCTTCCCGTACATGATACGCCTTTACAATATCTTCATCCGCCTCCTCCGCGGTACGCAGGGCCATGAACGTTTCCCCGCTTCCTTTTAATATGCGCAGCCGCAACAAGTATGCCCCATGCTGGGGACATTCTGCTACATACAAATATTTATCCCCGCTCTGTCTTACCCAGGAGATGGATTCTGCAATAACCTTCCCGCATTTCGGGCAGGAAAATTTAGCGAACTCCTCCATTACAAAAATAGCTTTCCTATTTATAATATCCTGTGCCCGGACTGTTTCCAACGGCGGGGCGACTCCCTTTACATCCAATATTAACGGGTTCACCAGCTTTTGATAATCCGCCATGCCCCGTTCCAAGTCCAGCCTTGCCGCTACCATTGCCGTATACCTTGCGTCGTTTAACGCATCATGGAACTGGTTCTTTTGCTGGAGATGGTAATACTCTATCACGGCCGATAATCCTTTTTGGTTTGTATCCTGCCCCTCCTGGTCGTTAAACATGATTTGGAGGTTGTACCAAGGGTTTAACCATTCTGTATCCATTTTATAGAACATTAAATTTGCCGCCAGGTTGGGGATATCGTCATACCCCCATGTTAAAAACGCATAACTCCCCTGTTCCCCGCACCACTTCCGAAACCGCTGCGCAATAACCGGGAAGGGAAGCCCAGAATCAATATCCCTCTGTGTCAGGGAGGTTAGCTGTCCTACATGGTGATGCAATGCTTTATAACATTTTGGCGAAACGACTGACCGGAAAGAACTTATTACCGATTTAGAGTCATTCAGTTTGACAGCTCCAAACTGTATTATTTCACTGGTGAGGTAATTGCCATATTCCTGATAGGAGGGGGAATCCTTGGATATGGGCTGGTTCCACTCCAAATCCAGGACAATATAGTTCACTTTACACGACCTCCTTACTTTTAACGTGGGTTCGGCGGAAAATTTTATGGTTTGCTGCTTTCGGTACGCCATCATCCGCAAACCGTTGGTTTGCTGGATGGCTGCAAGA
>CAOJXI010000271.1 GCA_948465665.1 uncultured Clostridia bacterium
GGCGGGCTTCTTCCGCTTCGTCCAACGTCGCAACGTTGGACAGAGCTGAAAGTTTTCTCTTGCAGCCATCCAGCAAACCAACGGTTTGCGGATGATGGCGTCCCTAAGACCGATAACCTTACAATTAAGAAAGTTGTTCCTCGAACCTACATTAAGTAATGTAAGTCCGATAAAGCCCTCCCTTTTTAAAAGGAGGGCTTCACCTTTGACAAGGAGTTTTTCTATGAATTATCAAAACGTTGAATTTGAACGTTCTTTTGGCTTGTCCAGCCAGCTTCCCAAATCTGATTTACCTGAAATTGCTTTTGCAGGCCGTTCCAATGTAGGCAAATCATCAATGATTAATAAGCTCTTTAATCGCAAACGCCTCGCAAGGGTCAGCGCTACTCCCGGCAAAACTGCAACCGTGAACTTTTTCCGCTTAGAAGGAATCCGGTTTGTGGATCTGCCGGGCTACGGTTTTGCCAAAGTTTCCAAAAGTGAAAAACAAAGATGGGCCGGCTTAATGGAGGGATATTTTGACGGTTCCCGCAGCCTGGAACTGGTGTTCCAGCTTGTGGATATGCGCCATCCGCCGTCTAAAGACGATTTGCATATGATAGATTTTTTAATCCAGCAGGAACTTCCTTTTGTAATTGTGCTTACAAAAAAGGACAAGCTTTCTAAAAGGGAACAGGCGGAACGTCTGGAAGCTTTGAAAACAGAAATACCCTATGCAGAGCAAATAACTATGGTGCCCTTTTCCTCTGAAACCGGGGAGGGAGTAGATGAAATCCGCGGGATTATTGATGAAATTGCCGAGGAACTATTAGCGGAGTAAAACAGCGTTTTCTGTCTTTACTTTTACGATTCACAATGATAAAATAGGGATATGGCAAACAAATACCAAAGGAGGAGCTGCAATGAACAGCAAAATCAAAGAGCTTCCAGTTGAATTTTTATTCCAGGCTATATTAAAACTGGAAACATTGGAAGAATGTTATGATTTTTTTGAAGACCTTTGCACAATCCAGGAATTGAAAGCCTTATCCCAGCGTATCCAGGTGGCTAAAATGCTCAGTGACCATAAGGTATACAGCGAGATTGTTGAAGCCACAGGGGCGAGTACTGCCACGATCAGCAGGGTAAACCGTTCCCTCAGCTACGGATGCGACGGCTATAAAAAGGTTTTTGAAAGGCTGGACCAGTAATGGCAGGATATGGGGTTTTTTCCCGGTTTTATGACCGCCTGACAGAAAATGTGGATTATCCTGCAAGGGCAAAATATTTTGACAAGTTGATCCGCCGCTGGGCTGGAAGGCCAGTTGAACTTTTGCTGGATTTGGCTTGTGGAACCGGTACATTGTCTGTGGAACTGTCTAAACTGGGATATGATGTAATAGGGGCGGACGGGTCAGAAGAAATGCTTGCCGCGGCATTGGAAAAGAAAATAAAATGCCAGGCTGATATTTTATTCTTATGCCAGGATATGGAAAATCTGGATTTATATGGGACAGTTGATGCTGCTGTCTGCGCGCTGGACAGCCTGAACCATGTCACAGACCCGGAAGCTCTGCAAAAGATATTTAACAGGGTTTCGCTTTTTCTTGCGCCGGGCGGGGTGTTCCTGTTCGATGTAAACACTTTATATAAACATCGGGAAGTTTTGGCTGGACAAACGTTTGTTTATGATTACGGGGATATTTACTGTGTCTGGCAGAATACCTGCGAGGATGGGGAAACCGTTGAAATTTCTTTGGATATCTTTGAACAGCTGGAAGGCAGGGAAGATTATCAAAGGTATTCGGAGTGTTTTTCAGAACGGGCGTATTCCCATGAGCAGACATTGGAATTTTTAAGGAAAAGCGGAATGGAGCTTTTAGCAGTATATGGGGATGATACGCTGGAACCGCCTTCGGATGTTTCACAAAGGTTAATCTATGCGGCAGTACAGCCTAACCCGCGTTAGAGCCTGTTTAGGATCTCAACGTGTGCGGGGAGCTTCTAAACAGGCTCTTAGAAAGGGGTAATAACAGATATATGGGGAAAATAGTCAGAATGATTTCCCAGGACGGCGGCGCTTTTTGTATGGCTGTCGATTCTACGGATATGGCGGCGCAGGCGGAACAGTATCATAAAACGTCGGCGGTTGTCACGGCGGCTTTGGGACGTTTGCTGACAGCTGCTTCCATGATGGGGATTCTGCTTAAAGGCGAAAAAGACAGCGTCACCCTCCGGCTGGCTGGAGACGGCCCAGCTGGGGTTTTAATTGCTGTGTCGGATTCCCGTGGGAATGTGAAAGCTTACACGGGTAATTCAGTGGTAGAGCTTCCGTTAAATCCTTATGGTAAACTTGACGTGTCGGGTGCAGTGGGAAAAAACGGCACTTTGACGGTTATTAAAGATTTAGGGATGAAAGAACCTTATATTGGACAGACTCCCATTGTTTCCGGCGAGATTGCCGAAGATATAACGCATTATTTTGCTGTCAGCGAACAAACGCCGACAGTCTGCGCTTTGGGCGTTCTGGTAAGGCCGGATTTGACGGTTCAGGCTGCCGGGGGTTTTTTGCTCCAGCTCCTGCCAGGGGCAGAGGATGGGATGATTGACCGGCTGGAGAAAAATATTGAGGGTCTGCCGCCGGTTTCCCGTATGATTGCGGACGGGATTACACCAGAGGAAATCTGCCGGAAAGCTTTGGAAGGGTTTTCGCCGGAAATTTTGGATGTGCAGGAAGCAGGGTACAGGTGCGATTGCAGCAGGCAGAGGGTAGAACGCGCCCTCAAAAGTTTAGGGAAAGCAGAGCTGGAACAAATGGCTGAGGAACAGGAAACGGTTCAGGTTGAATGTCATTTCTGCGATAAAAAATACACCTTTTCACGGAACGAGATTCTTCAATATACTAAGAGTCTTTCAGAAGGCGGGATTAATTGAACGTGAGTTCGATGAAATTTTTTGCTTTTCGGTTTTAGGGACGCCATCATCCGCAAACCGTTGGTTTGCTGGATGGCTGCAAG
>CAOJXI010000272.1 GCA_948465665.1 uncultured Clostridia bacterium
CTCTTGCAGCCATCCAGCAAACCAACGGTTTGCCATGATGGCGTACCTAATGCCGTAAAGCAGAAAAATTCATCGAACCCGCGTTACTTATAATACTCATTTAAAATCTCAGCTAATGCCCTTGGATTTTCCTCATTTACAATATGTCCTGTATTTTCGATTATTTTTAATTCTGCGTTTTTGATATGTCCAGATAAATAATATGCTGACTTCAGGTTAGCACGATCCTTTTCTCCGCAAATAATTAAGGTCTGGCAATTTATACTCTGTAATTTATCGCTGAAGTCCAGATTTTTCATGGAGTTTCCCAAAATAAAAATATCTTTTTTACTAAACTCCATGCCCTCAAAAAAGGATTTCGGCAAAAACCTAAAAATCATGTTTTGAATAGTAAACATGATCTTTGGTACTTTATGCGGCGTTCCAATTAAAACTAATGAGTTTACTTTATCCGGGAATTCCAACGCATAATTTAATGCTAAAATACCTCCTAATGAAATGCCGCATAAATCGAGCTGCCCCTTCACATGATTGCAGTATTCCGCAAAGGAGGAAAATAAATTTATATAATTTGCTTCCCTGTTATTAAGGATAGAAAATAAATTAGGACATAATATATCCGCCTTGTTTTCCATGTATGAAATGGTTTTATTCCAGCTTTCCGCCTTATGACCAGAACCATGAATTAAAACTTTCCTCATTATAATTCTCCTATTTGCCGATTTGTTTGCGATAAATTCTTATGTCAAAAGCCTTGACATTAACCCATAGATATGGTATACTAGCTACAAGCTAGTAGCTAGTAGCTAGTATACCATATCACCATATTAATTGAAGGGAAGATAATCCTATGCCAATCAACAATATGCCCATCACCCAGTCAACGCCCCTAACAGACCTGCTTTCCTATGCGCAGAACGAAGCCTGCAAGCTGTTTTCCGGGGAAGGATTCATTGTAAAAGACCTTTTCCTTGGCTATGAGTGGGAGCGAATTGCAAAGAGGGACAGATCAAAGCTCGGTTCAGAATTTTACGCATATGCACAGAAAGCAGGAAACGCATGGATTGAGGCCCTCGGCAAAACGCCCCAAAACCAACAGATGTACCGCCGGAAATAATTAATCCTGCGGCCCAATTTCCCCCCGGCAGAACATCTCCACTGCCTGGGGGAGTATCTGCCATTCCGCCTGTTCCATAACCCGCCGCTGTAATACTTCGGGGGTGTCTCCGGGAAGGATTTCCACTGCTTTTTGAAGGACAATCTGCCCGCCGTCATAAACCCCATTGACAAAATGTACCGTCGCGCCAGTGACTTTCACGCCATAGGCAAGGGCGGCTTCGTGAACCTTCAAACCATAAAATCCCTTCCCACAAAAAGAGGGAATCAAAGAGGGATGGATATTCAGCATCCGATGGTCGTATTCCTTTGTTACCTTATCTCCCACAAAGGACAGATACCCAGCCAATACCACCAAATCCACCTGATACTCTTTTAAAGCTTTCAGCATGGCAGAATCAAAATCTTCGGGATTGGGATATTTCTTTTTGCTGACCACCACGGCGGGGACATTGTGGGATTTTGCCCTTTCAATCGCATAGGCTTTTGAGTTGGACGCAATCACCAGCACGATTTCCCCGCCAGCAATTTTTTTCGATTCCTGGGCGTCAAAGAGCGCCTGTAAATTCGTCCCGCCGCCTGATACCAGGACGGCGATTCTTTTTTTCTCCATTGTTCAGCCGTCCTCCGTCACAGGATTTCCACGCCGGTTTCGCCTGCCTGGATTTCGCCGATGATAGAGGCTTTCTGCCCGCAGGAATTCAGAACGGAAACCGCCTTGTCCGCGTCCTCGCCGCTGACTACTGCGCACATGCCGGTTCCCATGTTGAAGGTGTTGAACATATCCCGTTCGGGGATATTACCGACCTTCTGCATCAGGCGGAAGATAGGGGGAATCTCCAGCTTGTCCTTCTGGATAACTGCCTTTTTCCCTTCGGGGAGGCACCGGGGGATGTTCTCGTAAAAGCCGCCGCCGGTGATGTGGGAAACAGCCTTGACCGTTACTGCGTCGAACAGCGCCAGCATGGGCTTGACATAAATCTTTGTGGGGATGAGGAGGGTTTCCCCAAGGGTCTGTCCCAGCTCCGCCGAATACATTCCCAAGCCGTCTTTGCCGGTCTTGTCTATCTGGAACGTTTTACGGATCAGCGAAAAACCGTTGGAATGTACGCCTGTGGAGGCAAGGGAAATAATTGCGTCACCAGGTTTTATCTGTGTGTTGTCAAGGATTTTCGACTTGTCAACTACGCCGACAGAGAACCCGGCAAGGTCATATTCATCTTCGGGATAGAAGCCGGGCATTTCGGCGGTCTCACCGCCCACCAGTGCGGCCCCGGACTGGACGCATCCCTCAGCCACGCCGGAGACAATAGACGCAATTTTTTCCGGGAAGTTTTTCCCAGTGGCAATGTAGTCCAGGAAAAATAACGGTTTCGCACCACAGCAGATAATATCGTTGACGCACATGGCAACACAGTCTATACCTACGGTGTCATGCTTATCTTGAAGAAATGCGATTTTCAGCTTGGTGCCCACGCCGTCAGTGCCGGAGACAAGGACAGGCTTCTGGATGCCGGTCATATCCAGCTCGAACAGCCCGCCAAAACCGCCGATGCCGGAGACAACGCCGGAAGTCATGGTACGGGCAACATGGGCTTTCATCAATTCAACGGCTTTATATCCGGCGGTAACGTCAACGCCTGCCGCCTTGTAGCTTTCGCTGAAGCTTTTACTCATGGGGAAATCCTCCTGTCAAAATATGATAAATTTCAAAAACACGCAGGGGGCTTTTTCAAAAAGTCCCCTGGTTTCTAATTTAACGTGAGTTCGACGAATTTTTATGCTTTTCTGCTCTGGGTACGCCATCATGGCAAACCGTTGGTTTGCTGGATGGCTGCAAGAGAAAACTTG
>CAOJXI010000273.1 GCA_948465665.1 uncultured Clostridia bacterium
TTCTCTTGCTTCTTCTCTTTGTTTTTCCTTTTTTCTTTAAGTTCCCGTATATGAGACGCCGTCCTGGACCTGCCAGGGGCTTTTGAGGAAAGCCCCCTGGACCCGAAACCTTTTTAATTTGGATTAGGTTGTACCCGCATTTTATGGGCTCCTGATGTATATCCAAACTGCTGCATGGTATGGGTATAATATCTTTGCATTTGGACTGCAATTTTATCCGTATGGTAATCCATTGCAAACTGTCTGGCACCGCTTACCAGATGTCCCTGCAAATCGGGATTCAATACAACATCTGCAATTTTCTGCGCCCATTCATCCAAATTACATTTTGTCAAAAACCCATTTTCCCCTGAAACAACTACATCCCTTGTACCGGAGGCATCAACTGCAATGACAGGGCATCCAGCCGCCATTGCTTCCAGCAAAACAATCCCCTGTGTTTCCGAAAGCGAAGTAAATAGGAACGCATCGCAGGCGTGATAATAGGAAGCCAGCCCTTCATTTGGAATACAGCCAAGAAATGAAACACAGTTTCCAATCCCCAAAGAATCAGCCTGCCTGCTCAAATCCAATTTTTTAGGCCCGTCTCCAAGGAAAGCAATCTGAAAGCAGTCCCCGATTTGTTTTTTCAGGCAGGCCAATCCTTCAAGCATAAAGGAAAGGTTTTTTTCCTCAGCCAACCGTGAAACAGTACAAAAGAGATATTTTTTCCCATTCAGAAGCTGACGGCGCAGGAAAGCGGCGGTATGGGAATCAGGATAAAAAGCCGAATCAGGCAAACCAGTAGGGACAACCTCAATAGGAGTATTAATTCCCAGGGAATAGAGGTGTTGTTCCATGGTATGGGAAGGGGCGATTATCATATTGCAGCGGTTGGCAAAACGGCGGATAAACCCTGGAACCAGATGTTCCCGGACAGATTGGAGAACCTTCCCCCCGATTTTTGGGAAAAGCAGCCCGTTTGATTCCTGAACCCGCCTTTGCAGATTGGCATAAGGGGTTAAATAGTGAAGATACATCTCGTAACGGGTATGATAGGTAAACACAATAGGAACATGGTATTTCCTTCCCAGGTACAAGGCAGCTTGTCCAATTACCATTGGATGATGGACATGGATAATGTCAATATCCAGGAACCGGAAGATATCTTCAATAACAGGGTCAAAACAGTTGGGAATCCGTACATCCCCCTTCAGCTTCCGCGAAAAACTGCCATATCGGATCACATAAGGATCGTCATCACAGACCCCAGGATAATCCGGGGCAAAGATATAGACAGTATGTCCTAACTTTCGCAGGCTTTGGGCGAGACGGTCAATCGAAATCGGCACACCGCCAATATAGGGTTTATAGTTATTTGTCATCATTGCAATTCTCATTTACAAAGCCCCCTTATTTTATGAAAAGCGCAAGCACTTGATCGCCGAATACATATCCAGCCCCAACAAAAACAAAATTCCATAAGAAAATTCCCAACGTCGAGCTTATGGTATACATGCCAAATTCCATTTCCAAAACACCCGCGGGAATGGAAATTAAGGTTCTTACCATAGGAATCAGTTTGCTGATAAATATTCCCCAGAATCCTTTTTCACGGAGTATGCCGAAGGTCTTGTCAATAGGGGCCTGATGTTTTGGAAAGCGCTTCAGATAAGCCTTTAAAAATACATTTCCTCCAAAACGCCCTAAAAAATAAAGGATCCAGCTTCCCAACAGCCCTGCACTGACTGACAGCACCATAGCCATAAAGAAACTCATACCACCCTGGGCAGCCCATATTCCCGCCATTGGCATTATGATTCCTGCCGGAAAGCCAGGAAGGTTCATATATTCCAATAACACAATAACAAAAACTGCAAATCCTCCGTACAGTTCCAGATAATGGGTAAAAATAGCTGCGTCCATTTCTTTACTCCTCCTTCAGTGCTTTATGTTTAAAGGTTATCAGGATAAAGTGACTTCTCTGTGACAATTATCCACAATTATCCTGGTTCTATAAAATAAAAACCGTTTGAAGGATGGTTTTGCGTCAGTTTTTTTATGAAATTTCTGTTAATTTTCCTCTTTTTATTCTATAAACCAACTATATTTTATATTGGGGTTTTCTGGGGGAGCAATGTTCATAAAGACTTGGACTTTTCGTAAATGTCTGCACG
This sequence comes from uncultured Clostridia bacterium, assembly GCA_948465665.1. GTDB lineage: Bacteria > Bacillota > Clostridia > Oscillospirales > Ruminococcaceae > UBA1405. The sequence goes on from CAOJXI010000273.1 coordinate 2,157, forward strand.
ATACCGAAAGGATGCTAAAGGCATTTCACATTCCCTTGCTGCTGCAGCCCCTGTAATTTTCCCAGCCTTCCAACGCCGGTATACACTATGGAAATTCCTGGGGAGCGGCTTGGGAGGACGGCCAAGCCGTATCCCACGCGCCCTTGCTGCTGCAATCCCTTCCGCCTGCCTTTGCCGAATATTATCCCGCTCATTTTCAGCGACAAATGACAAAACTTGTAGCACAATATCACTGAGAAACGTTCCCATCAAATCCTTTCCCCTCCGCGTATCCAGCAGGGGCATGTCTAATACGGCTATATCAATCCCCTTATCCTTGGTTAATATCCGCCATTGCTGCAAAATTTCATCGTAGTTTCGCCCCAGGCGGTCAATACTTTTAACATACAAAAGATCGTTCTTTTGCATCTTTTCCAGCAGCTGCTGGTACTGCGGCCTGTCAAAATCTTTTCCAGACTGCTTTTCCAAATAGATATTTTCACATGGTACCCCCGCCTCCTGTAAGGCAATACGCTGACGTTCTTCATTTTGTTCCCTGGTGCTGACTCGTATATAACCGTATACTTTTTTCACAGAATTCCCTCCTTTCACCAACTATAAAACATTTTGTCGCTTTTTGACAAACGTTGTTTATCTGTGTAGATTGAGAAGAAGAGAAAATTGTAAATATAATGTGAACTTGATAAAGCAAATTTGCGGGGGAAAGCTAAGATGAGTACAAGCTAGGGCGGGTTAAAAAGGTTTCGGGTCCAGGGGGCTTTCCTCAAAAGCCCCCTGGTCGCGCCCG
>CAOJXI010000274.1 GCA_948465665.1 uncultured Clostridia bacterium
TAGGAAAGCCCCCTGGACCCGAAACCTTTTTAATCCGCCCCAGCTTGTACTCATCCCAGCTTATCCCCGCAAATGAGCTTTATCGAACTTACATTATTTACTTGCAATTCTATAACGACTGACGGCAAGCGGCACCTTTGGAGGGTGCCGTTAATTGTATAGCAAAGGGGTATTTTTAAATGGTAGACGGCATTTTATTTGATTTGGACGGCACCCTATGGAATTCTATCCGTGCTATCCTTCCCGCATGGCAGCGGATTGCCTGGGAAGAAGCCCATATCCGTTTACAATATGACGACCTTGCATCTATAATGGGGCTTACCCCGCGGGAAATCGGGGCCCGCTTTTTTCCCAGCTTCCCGCCAGAGGAACAGGAACGGCTTGCTATGCGCGGTTGCCGGGAAGAATGTTTTGGCCTTTCAGAAACCGGAGGCGACTTATACCCTGGCGTGGAGGATGTTTTGCGGCTATTAAGCAAAAGATATCCCCTTATGATTGTCAGTAACTGTATGGACGGTTATATCCAAGCCTTTTTAAAGGCGCACCGGCTGGGGGCTTGTTTTGTGGATTATGAATACCCTGAGCGCTCCGGCCTGCTGAAAGATGGCAATATCCGTTTGGTTGCAGAACGGAACCATCTTTCCCACCCTGTTTATATAGGCGATACCCAAAAAGATGCTGACGCGGCAGCAGCGGCAGGAGTCCCCTTTTTATTTGCCTCCTATGGATTTGGAATTGTTAGAAAAGAAGATTATTTATTTTCCTTAAACAATTTCCGCCAGCTTCCAGAAGTCCTCTCCAGAATTTAATCCTATATAAAGAAAATATGTTCTTAAAATTTATGTAAAACGGTTGATTTTAGGTGCAAGCTAATATATAATGATACTATTGAAAACAACTTATGTAAACAGGAGGCAGAAAAAATGGCGACCGATAAGGAAAAAAGCAGCTCCAAAGATAAAGATAAGCCCTTAGACAAGGAAAAAGCGATCCAAAACGCAATTGCACAGATTGAAAAACAGTTTGGCAAAGGTTCGATTATGCGTTTGGGCGAAGCTGTGCAGATGAACGTTGCCTGTATTTCCACGGGCTCCCTGACGCTGGATGTGGCGCTGGGAATTGGCGGGCTGCCAAGAGGACGTATTGTGGAGATTTATGGCCCGGAATCTTCCGGTAAAACGACAGTTGCGCTCCATGTTGTCGCGGAAGCACAGAAGGCCGGGGGGAAAGCCGCTTTTATTGACGTGGAACACGCCCTTGATCCTGTATACGCGAAAGCTTTGGGAGTTGATATCGACAATCTGCTGGTTTCCCAGCCGGATACCGGGGAACAGGCTATGGAAATTACAGAAGCCCTTGTACGCACCCAAGCCATCGACGTAGTTGTTGTTGACTCAGTGGCAGCTATGGTTCCAAAAGCGGAAATAGAAGGGGAAATGGGGGATACCCATGTTGGGCTCCAGGCCCGTCTTATGTCCCAGGCACTTAGAAAGCTGACAAGCTGTATTGGCAGGTCAAATTGTATTGCTATTTTTATCAACCAGCTCCGTGAAAAAGTTGGCGTTGTATACGGCAACCCGGAAGTTACCCCCGGCGGGCGTGCCTTGAAGTTCTATTCGTCGGTGCGTTTGGATGTCCGTCGTACTGACAGCCTTAAAAACGGTACGGATATTATCGGAAACCGCACTAAAGTTAAGGTTGTTAAAAATAAAGTTGCCCCTCCCTTCCGTGAGGCTGAATTTGATATTATTTACGGCAAGGGGATTTCCCGCGTTGGGGAGATTCTTGATACTGCCGTTATGCTGAACATTATCCAGAAAAGCGGCGCATGGTTTAACTGCGGGGAGCTTCGCTTGGGCCAGGGCAGGGATAATGTGAAAGAATACATGCTGCGCAATCCTGAATTTACAGAGGGCATTGCCGCCCAGGTTATGCAAAATGCGGATAAGCTCGCCCAAATCCCCAAATCCTCCAAAAAGAAGAAAAAAGGCAAACGCGGCCAGGATGAGGACGACGATTCCATAGAATCAGTGGATCTGGATGTTGATGTTGTCCCAGAGGATGAAGCAGAGGCAGGCTCTGAAACAGATTCAGGAGATGCCTCAGAAGAACGTATCTTTTTGGATTCCCCGGACACAGTCCCTATGGAGGATAATGTCGAACCTATCCCCATGGCTGACGGCCCTGAAGTATAACCGCTATGAAACTATCCGCCTTGAAACAGGGCAGGGGCAATAAGTGCCATATCTATATTGACGGCGTTTACCGGCTGACAATCCATATCCAGGAGGCCGCCAAGTACAACCTTTCCAAAGGGCTGGAAACTACAAAAGAAGATATGGAACTGTGGCTTTCTGAATCCCAGGTGTTGTTTGCAAAGGATTATGCTATGGAGATTTTATCCCGCCGCAGCATATCGGAAAAAGAACTCTTTGACAAGGTTGCGCAAAAGCCCCACAGCGACAGCGTTTCCCAGGAGGATTGGGAAGAAGCTGCTGGGGCTGCGGTAGAACGCATGGTGGAACTGGGGCTTGTGGATGATGAAGATTATGCCGGAAAATTAGCACGCGATATGGCAAACCTTCGGAAGATGGGGCCAATTCGGATTCAAAGAGAACTGGTTCACAAAGGAATTGACCGGGAACTGGCGGAAGAAACTGTGGATGATTTGGATTTTGACCCGGAAAGCGCTATTTTGGAATTGCTGGAAGGGAAATTATCCAAAATTGCGGAAGCAGCCGCCGAAAATGACGATATGAAGGAAAAGAACCGCCTGGTCGGAAGATTGACACGCCTGGGGTATTCCTATGCTGATATCCGCCGGGCTTGGGAAACCTATTTGGAAGAATATGAATAACGTGAGTTTGATCAAGCAAACCGGCGGGAGTAAGCTAAGACGAGTACAAGCTGGGGCGGATTAAAAAGGTTTCGGGTCCAGGGGG
>CAOJXI010000275.1 GCA_948465665.1 uncultured Clostridia bacterium
CAGCCATCCAGCAAACCAACGGTTTGCGGATGATGGCGTACCTAAGACCGAAAACTTTACAATTTAGAGGGAATCTTCATCAAACCCACAAATATTAGAAGCATTGCAGCCATACGATGTGGGGCAACCCCTCTGCTGCTGCGGCGGCACCTCCCCTTTCAGGAGAGGCAGGGAGTGTGGACTTTCGTCGAACTCACGTAATTTTAGGGGGGAGATTTTCCGATTAGTTGACAAAACCTATAAACAATATTATAATTAGAAATACAAATTAGCAATGCTAGGTAGAAAGGAGATGCTTTTTCTTGTGAATCAAAAATATGTGCAGCAGTTTAAAAAGGGTTCTTTAGAAATGGTGCTTCTGTGCCTGATTGCGCAGAAAGAAACCTATGGCTACGAAATTATTACTGAGCTGAATCACAAGGGAGCCGCCGTCCTGGGTTATGCAAAGGAGGGGACAGTCTACCCAATCCTTTACCGCTTGCAGGAGGCGGGATTGATCCAATCCCGAATTGCCCCTGCCGCTGCCAACGGCGGCTCTAAAAAGTATTATTCCCTGACGGAAAAGGGGAAAATCTCCCTAGGGGAAATGATAGATTTTTGGAAAGACTATACAGTCTGCGTCAATAACTTTATCAATGAGCCAAAGTTAAAGGAGGCATTGTTATGAAAGATAAGTATATTAAAGAGGTGGAAAAGCTGATCCCGCTTCCCGGCCGCGCCAAAAAGGAAGTCCTGCGGGATTTGGAGGAAGCTTTTGCATCTGCCGCAGAGCATGGGGAAACAGAAGAACAGGTAATACAGCGTCTCGGCTCCCCAAAGGAATTTGCTGAAAACCTGAACGAGCAGATTAATTTTGAACTCTTTACACAGGAGCATAAAAAAAGAAAACAGATGTTAATCATTGTCTGTACGTTTATCTTTTCCATGCTGATGTTTGGGTTGTACGCCGCGTTAAAAGCTGCTGCATTAACCCGCGAAATAGGCGGAATTGGAATCATCGGCGGCGCGGATGGGCCGACTGCGATTTTTGTCGCTGACCCCGGAATGGATTTTTCAATGGTGGCTGTGGTTTTGGGAATCGCTGCGTTTGCTGCTTCCATTATACTTACTATTAGATATATCTATAAGAACCGTGGGGATAAAAAATAAAATAAGCCGGCATTATACCAGGATGGAAAGCATCAGGGTTTCCTTTAACTTCCCCCAAATATCTGGAAGCTGTTCGATGGGCAGGGGATTCTTTCCCCTGCCAACTTCCAATGTAAATCCCGGCCTTCCCGTCTCCTGGATAAACCAGTCTTTCAAGCCGCCATGGGATGCTGTCCCGGCAGGATCGCAGACCTCGTATCCGCTGGATGCTGAAAACAGCCTTGCAACCATTAACCCCCTGCCTGGGGTACGGCTTCCATATCTCCAATAAATTTCCTCCCCCTGGGAATGGAACGACAACACCTGCCTTACCGGATAATTGCTGCAAAGCTTTCTAATTGCCTGCGTTTCCGGTTCGCTGAACGGGCCTGGCCCCCCATACTTTGTCGGCCCAGGCCCTGAAATTCCATTCTGTTTTTCTAATTCCTGCAAAATTTCCCATCCGGCGGGAAAATTGTGGTTCAGGTCTACTCCCCTGGCGTTTGCCTGCCAGACCTGTTCCGGGGAATCCTTCATCATCCGCGCAACCTGGCGGCAGCGTTCCCCGGCAGCGTCAGAACCATAAAGGGCAATTTCCATGCCGTCCGGGTTCAGGCAGGGGAGCAGCAGCAGGGAACGTCCATGGAAAAGCGCTTCCACACGGATACCCGCAATTTCTCCCTGGCGTTCCATAGCGTCAGAAAGAGATTCTGCAAATAAAAGTAAAAGCATAGCAGTAATCCATTCAGAACCATGGGTACATCCAACCAGCAGCACTGGCGGGGCTGAAAAATCCCCGGCAAGCAGATACCACAGAGGACGGCCCAAAACAGAATCCCCGGCAGAGGAAAGCCGGAAAAGCTCTGAGCGGTTTACAACATCCCGAAGCCGCAGGGAAAAGGATTCAAATGAAGGCGGGGAACGGTAGAAAGAATCTAAAGCCATAGGAGATACCACATCCTTTCTTAGATTACATATAGGCGACCGCTCCATAAAATGGTATAATAGCATTAGGGCAAAGAATTGCTGTATTTATACTATGAATGGGACTTGCAATAAAATTCCAAAAGGAAAGGAAACCTGACAATGAAATATGAAGAAAAAATTCTTTCCAGCGAATATCCCTTTAAGGGTAAGATCCTCAACCTGCGCCATGACACGGTAGAACTGCCGAACGGGAAAACGTCCAAGCGGGAGATAGTCGAACATTCCGGCGGGGTCTGCGTACTTGCTTTAGATGAAAACAGGAATGTCCTGCTTGTCCGACAGTACCGCCACCCCTACCGTGAGGAAATTCTGGAACTTCCGGCTGGAAAGGTTAATCTGGGAGAAAACCATTTTGACTGCGGGAAGCGCGAACTTGAGGAAGAAACAGGATATACCCCCGGAAAATACGAATATTTTGGGGAAATCTACCCCTCCCCCGGTTACTGTTCCGAGATTATACGGATATACTATGCGGACGACCTTATCCCCTGCGGGCAGCATTTAGATGAAGGGGAGTTTTTGGACGTGATACGGATGCCCTTCCGGGAAGTATTGGAGAAAGTCCTTTCCGGTGAGATCAAGGATGCAAAGACAGTAACCGCAATTTTGAAATACCAGGTTTTACATGGTGAAAAGCTGTAAAAGCGGGACAGGCAGAGAATAAAAAGGGAAGGATTCGCACTTAAAAAGTGGGAACCCTTCCCCATTTGTCTGCAATTTATTAGGGGTTTGTATAACGTGAATTCGACGAATTTTTATGCTTATTTCATCTAGGTACGCCATCATCCGCAAACCGTTGGTTTGCTGGATGGCTGAAAGCGAAA
>CAOJXI010000276.1 GCA_948465665.1 uncultured Clostridia bacterium
AGGAACTTTTTAGGAAAGTTCCTCTGGACTCTTCAAACCTTTTTAATCCGCCCCAATTTGTACTCGTCTTAGGTTACTCCCGCAAATTTGCTTTATCGAACTCACGTTAGAATAAAGTCCAAAATCTCCAAAAAGCCGCCTGTTTTCCACAAGTTTTTTTGTGTGGTTTTCATCTGCTTTTCCGGTTGACATTTGCCGGATTTCAGCCTATAATATACGTCATATCATTTCGGGACTATAAATAAACGCAGGTAAACCATCTACAAATTGAAAAAGGAGACGATAGCGATGGCGTACTTTTTTGAGGAACCCTCCCGCACCTTTGGCGAATATCTACTGATTCCCGGTTATTCATCGACAGAGTGTATTCCAGCGAATGTCAGCCTGAAAACCCCCCTGGTTAAATTCAGGAAGGGGGAAACCTCCGCCATTACTATGAATATCCCCTTGGTATCGGCCATTATGCAGTCTGTTTCCGACGATAAAATGGCCATCGCCCTGGCGAAAGAGGGCGGGATTTCCTTTATTTACGGCTCCCAGAGCATAGAGGAGGAAGCCGCTATGGTTGCCCGCGTAAAAAGCTATAAAGCGGGGTTTGTCACCAGCGATTCCAACATCCGCCCTGATGCAACTCTGTCCGATATCCTTGACCTGAAAGAAAAGACTGGACATTCCACTGTGGCTGTCACTGACGACGGCACTGCTTCCGGGAAACTGCTGGGCATTGTGGCAAGTCGTGACTACCGGGTAAGCCGTCTAGATCCTTCTACAAAAGTAAGCGATTTCATGACCCCTTTTGACAAGTTGATTTATGGGGAAGAGGGGATTTCCCTGAAAGAAGCCAATGATGTTATCTGGGAAAACAAAATCAACTCCCTGCCCATCGTGGACAGTGAACAGCGTTTAAAATATATGGTATTTCGTAAAGACTATGACTCCCACAAGGAAAATCCTGATGAACTTCTGGACTGCCAGAAACGGTATGTAGTGGGGGCGGGCATTAATTCCCGCGACTTTGCCGAACGTGTCCCTGCCCTAGTGGATGCCGGAGCGGATGTATTGTGTATTGATTCCTCTGAGGGCTTTACCGAATGGCAGAGGATTACCATCAACTGGATTCGGGAGCATTATGGGGATACTGTTAAGGTAGGAGCTGGAAATGTCGTAGACCGGGACGGTTTCCTGTTCCTGGCAAAAGCTGGGGCGGATTTCGTCAAGGTGGGCATTGGCGGCGGTTCTATCTGTATTACCAGGGAAACAAAGGGGATTGGACGTGGACAGGCTTCCGCATTGATTGATGTATGCAAGGCCCGTGACGAATATTATGAGGCGACCGGCATTTATGTCCCTGTATGCTCTGATGGCGGCATTGTCCATGACCATCATATAACTCTGGCTCTGGCTATGGGGGCGGATTTCATTATGCTGGGCAGGTATTTTGCCCGCTTCGACGAAAGCCCCACCAACAAGGTGATTGTCAACGGCAACTATATGAAGGAGTATTGGGGCGAAGGCTCCAACCGCGCCCGCAACTGGCAGAGATACGATATGGGCGGCGCGAAAAAGCTTTCCTTTGAAGAAGGTGTCGATTCCTTCGTACCCTATGCCGGCAGTTTAAAGGATAATGTGACAGTTACTCTCAATAAGGTACGTTCGACTATGTGCAACTGCGGTGTTTTGAATATCCCAGATTTGCAGAAAAACGCCAGGCTGACAGTGATTTCCTCTACTTCCATTATAGAAGGCGGCTCCCATGACGTGGTGCTGAGAGATAAACGCAGCAATATGGAATAAAAAGTGAACCGGCGGTGCAGTTAATGCTGTGCCGCTGGTTTTTATCGTTATTGGGGTTCTTCACACATATCACTAATTTTTTGAAGGACAGAATCCGCGGTGGCGTATTCTCCGCTGAAATCATCTGGCCTGAATGGGGAAAAATAAACTCCGCCTAACAGCATCTTCCCATCCGTTATGGATTCAGATTCATCATAAAAGGAAATAATAAGGAAGAATTGCTGATTGTTTAGAAGGGGAAATACCTCTTTTATTTTATCGCAGATTTCAAATACCGCTGTGACAGTTTCCGCTGCATTGTCCTGGTTGATAAAAAAGCAGAATTCTCCCCCTTGGAGATGCTGTTGGGATAAATGGTCTGATACGTCTATTGCACGGTTTCGGTAACGATAAATATAGGGGAGATCCCTTTCTCTGGCAAGGGCATCGAAGCCTTGCAGAAAACAGTCGTGGGCGTAGGTATCTTCAAGGCTGTTGTGGGAATAGGAAGGGAAATATAATCCGCTGTGTTTTTCGACTTCATCGTAAACCCAGAATATATTTTCCTGATCGTCTGCCGGGGCAGCAGCATAGAAGCGGCTTTTGACAGTCCACTTGGTATCAAAATCGGTTGTTTTGATCTTTTCCACAATGACAAATTCTTTCCCATACTGTTCCGAAAGGATAGCGAGAATTTCATTCCTGGTATACAGCTTTGTGGCTCCTCCCTTGCAGGAGGAAAACAGAGCAAAGGCGCATCCTGCCAGAAAAATCAGGATACGGGTCAGCCAAAGAAGTATGATGTCCATTTAGAAAAACTCCTTTCCATTGGAGATATCAGCAGAGGTTAAAGAATAATTTTAAGAGTTTATTTAATTGAAAGCAGTATACAACAGTTTTCGATTTTATTCATCAAAAATTACATTTAAAGGAAGGGGATTTGTTGACAGTATTATTTGACTATGTTATACTAAACCCAGAAGGGAGGTGTCGTAGAGTGGATAACATTGAACTGTTAAGCCAAATTACTTCGCTGATTGAAGGCCAGACAAAGCAAATTAAAGAGTTACAGGGACAATTGCGGGAACATACAATCCAGATAGACAAGCGTTTTGAAGAATTCAGCCAGCAGATGGACAAACGTTTTGAAGAACATA
>CAOJXI010000277.1 GCA_948465665.1 uncultured Clostridia bacterium
GCCCGCCATAATGGGGCTGCCCGCCCGAAGCTGGTTCCAATCCCAATCTTATCCCCCCCTGAGCAATTCCAGCGGGTTTTTGATTTTAAATACTGACGAAACGGTTAGTTATCTGTCTCTAGGGTAAGGTTTATGCTGTCTTTTAGCAAGCTGGGGATTTCGCGCCTGCGGGCGCGACCAAGGCTGTCTGCCCTGGACCCGACAGGGGGCTTTTGAGGAAAGCCCCCTTGACCCCAAACCTTTTTAATTTGCTTTAGTTTGTACGTTTACCCTATAACGCTACAACCGGGCTTGGTTCGCTGCGGCGGGCAGCCTGCAAACTAAACTCTGCCGCACCAATTCCAACCTCAGCCATCTTAGCATAAACAGTCTGCAAAGCAATTTCCGGCATATTATTTTCCTTACTCAAATGGCACAGCACAAAACGCTTTGTACCTTTTTGGGCCAATTCCGCCAACTGGCTGGCACACTCCTGATTTTCCAAATGTCCATGTCTGCCGCTAATCCTGCGTTTCAAGTAATAAGGATAAGCAGAACATTGAAGCATAGCGCTGTCATAATTAGATTCCAGCATAGCCAAATCGCACCCTGCCAAACCAGTCCTAACCTGGTCTGTAATATAACCTAAATCTGTGGCAATTCCGATAGAGTGCCCATCTTCCGTATCAATACGGAAGCCCAGGCTATGTACGCTGTCGTGGGGGGTATCAAAGGGGGTAACAAGCATCCCGCCAACTTCCGTAGGCGATGCAATTTCGTATAAAGGACAGTCTGGATGGACATAGTTCCCGTTTTGAAGGTATTCCAGCACTTCCCGTGAACTGTACACAGGAAGTGGGAAACGCTTTGTAAAAACGGAAAGCCCTTTAATGTGATCTATGTGTTCGTGTGTAATTAAAATGCCGTTAATATCTTTGGGCTCAACGTTAATCTGATCCAAAGCGCCAATAATTGCCTTGCAGCTTACTCCGGCATCTATTAAGACAGAGCCTCTTCCGCTGGAAACAAGGGTACAGTTCCCGCTGCTTCCGCTGAACAGTGGGTAAAATTTGGTCATAGGTGTTACAGCCTCTTTCTTTTATATCCTGAACTTACGTTCTAATTTCCCCAACATAACAGAACACCACCGTTTCGGAAACCTTCCCGATAACAGCAGTGTCCTTTTAAATTTATATCCCCTGTGCAATTGGCACATCGTTTGAAACGAAAAAGGAAACCTTTTGAATGTCTGCCCCCAGCCCAATGAACTTTTCTACAATTGTTTCATACCCGCGTTCAATATGCTGGATATCTTCTATTTCTGTCACACCTTTGGCGCAGCAGGCGGCAATCAGCATTGCTGCCCCTGCCCGAAGGTCAGTGGCCTTTACCGGTGCGCCAGAAAGTTCCCTCACCCCTTGGATGACTGCAACAGGCCCATCTACCCGGATATCAGCTCCCATGCGGCAGAGTTCTTCCGTGTACCGGAAACGGTTTGGCCAAACCCCTTCTGTAATGATGCTTGTCCCTTCTGCTAAGGACAGCAATGCCGCCATCTGAGGCTGCATATCTGTTGGAAAACCAGGATGGGGAAGGGTCTTTATACTCAGCGGGTACAATGGCCCCTGCCGCATTACCCGGATGGAATCGTCATGCTCCTCAATTTCTGCCCCTGCGCGGATCAGCTTTTCTGTAATGGATTCCAGATGTTTGGGAATTACGTTCTTGATAAGAACATCCCCACCTGTGGCTGCCGCCGCTACCATAAATGTTCCTGCCTCGATTTGGTCAGGAATAATGGAATAGGTGGTTCCGTGAAGCTCCTCTACACCGTGAATCTTAATTACATCAGTTCCAGCTCCGCGGATATCAGCTCCCATAGAGTTTAAAAAGTTTGCCAGGTCTACTATATGCGGCTCTTTTCCGGCGTTCTCTAAAACTGTCACGCCTTTTGCTTTGACTGCCGCCAACATTGCATTTATTGTTCCACCTACAGTATTGCCATCAAAATAGACATGCCCGCCTAATAATTCATCTGCCTTCGCGTTTATCATGCCGTGTTCCAGGCTTACTTTAACGTTCATGGCTTCAAATGCCTTTATATGCTGGTCTATGGGGCGTACCCCAAAATCACAGCCCCCTGGCATTGCTACGCTTGCTCTGGAACACCGCCCTAACAATGCCCCAAGAAAATAATATGACCCCCTCATCCGCCTTGCCAATTCATATGGCACTACCGGCAGAATTGTATTCGACGCATCTATTTCCAGTGTAGACCGATCCAACAGTCTTACGTTTACACCCATATCCCTTAATATATTTACAAGAGTTGTTACATCACTGACTCTTGGTACATTTTCTATAATACAAGGGCCATTGGATAATATGGCGGCCGGTATGATGGCGACAGCGGCATTCTTTGCCCCGCTAATGGTTACATCGCCTTTCAATGGCGCCCCGCCGTTGATTACGAATTTATCCATTCGGCACTCTCCTTATTGATTTCATTTGTTTTATTATTATAACACCATTGTGACAAAATTAAAAGCAGAATTTTAAAAATTGATTCCTTTTCTTTTGGTAAAAGTCACCAGTATAAATAAATGGTATTTTGATAAAGATACAGTTAAACATCCATTAGATAAAGCTCATTTGCGGGGGAAAGCTAAGATGAGTACAAGCTGGGGCGGATTAAAAAGGTTTGAAGAGTCCAGAGGAACTTTCCTAAAAAGTTCCTTTGGTCGCGCCCGCAGGCGCGAAATACCCCAGCTTGCTGAAAGATAACAGAAACCTTACCTAAGAAGCGATAACTAACCGTTTCGTCAGTATTTTAAATCAAAAGCCCGTTGGAATTGCTCAGGGCGTGAGATAAGATTGGGATTGGTACCAGCTTAGGGGCGGGCAGCCCCATTAAGCGGGCTTTCTTCCGCTTCGTCCAACGTCGCAACGT
>CAOJXI010000278.1 GCA_948465665.1 uncultured Clostridia bacterium
CCATTAGGCGGGCTTTCTTCCTCTGTGTCCAACTCCGCAGAGTTGGACGAAGCTGGAGGTTTCCTCTTGCAGCCATCCAGCAAACCAACGGTTTGCGGATGATGGCGTACCGAAAGCCGATAACCTTATAATTAAGGGAACCCCCCTTTGTCGAACTCACATTATCATAATCAGAAAATCTTCCCTCTGCCTTTTTGACAGAGGGAAGATTTTTTCATCCAATATTCTGATTGTGCTTTCGGTATTGGAGCGGGGTAAGCCCTGTTGTCCTGCGGAATACCTCATTAAAATGCTTAATATTATTGAATCCTGTATCAGAGCTGATGTCTAAAACACGCTTATTTGTTGTACATAACAGCTCACACGCCTTAACAATGCGGATATTGTTTAAATATTCTACAAAATTCTGCATGGTAATGCTTTTAAAAAGGTATCGGAAGTAGGAAGGAGACAGCGCAAAAAGCTGGGCGACCTCCGGCACGCTTAAATTTTCGTTGTAATGCTCTTTAATATATTCAAGGGCGTTAAATATTTCCTCATGATACCTGCGGTATACAAAAGAGGAATCCTTATCATTCAGGTCTGCCGTAAAAGCGCGGCCCACAATCACCAGCAGTTTCAGCAGCAGGGATTTAAGCAGTAGTTCAAATCCCTGTTTCCTGCCTTCAAATTCCCTGAGCCCTTCCCATAGCAGTTGTTCCACTTCATTTTGGACTTCCCCTGTAAGGTTAAGACGGGGCTTAACCTTATTTTCAACGACCAGGAAGGGCTCAATATATGCAAAGTCAAGAAAAGAATTTACCCTTGTAAAATCTCCGAAGCTTTCATTAATAAATCTGGGAAGGAATTCAAACTCAAAGATTTCTACCCCGCTGTCGCCGTTTGCAGAAATGGCATGAGGAACCTCTGGGGGAATCACAAAGATATCCCCCTTGCTGATATCAAATCCCCCCTGATGAATGAAATGCCTGCCCAATCCCTTGCGGATATAGTTGATTTGCAGATATTCATGGCTGTGGTAGGGGGTTCCCTGTCCCTTCTCCAATACATACCTGCGGATAAAGAACGGTTCTTCCCCATTGGGATTATCCTTCATCCGGTAGACAGGTATTTCTTTGCTTTCCTGAGATATAGACTGATTCATCGCCGCACTTCATCCTTTCTTATGTTTATGACATTAAAAAGCGAAAACGTATAGTTTTCAAGATAATTCACCTAGAATTCTGTTACATAAAAAGATAAAATATGTACATAAAGACCGAAAAAATAGGATAAAAAGACAGGGGCTTATAGAAAACGTCAAGTCTTATGAAAAGCTTAAAGTCGTTTCCTATAAGGATGGATACTGAAAATTCCGCATATATCCTCTGAAAGTTCTGCAAATAAAGAAAGGAAACAGGAGTGATAAGATGAAAAAGTACAATCCCTATCAAAACATGATTTCCGTATTGGAAGATTCAGCAAAGATGCTGGGGTTACAGGAGGATGAATATTCCTTCCTTAAATATCCTGAGCGGGAGATCAAAGTTTCCCTTCCCATCCGCATGGACGACGGAAGCGTGAAGCACTTTGAAGGATTCCGGGTTCAGCATTGCAGCGTCTGCGGCCCATATAAAGGCGGTATCCGTTACCATCAAAATGTAGATTTAGACGAAGTGAAAGCCCTTTCAGCGTGGATGTCCTTTAAATGCGCGGTAGCAGACATTCCTTTCGGCGGCGCAAAAGGCGGCATAAAGGTTGACCCTTCCCAGCTTTCCCAAAAGGAACTGGAGCGTTTGACCAGGAAATACATAACCATGATTGAACCTGTTATTGGCCCTCATGTTGACATTCCCGCCCCCGATGTTAATACCAATGCCCAAATTATGGCTTGGATGATGGACACATACAGCCACATTCAGGGATATCGCACAGGGGCAGTTATTACCGGGAAGCCTGTCGAGCTTGGGGGTTCGCTGGGACGGGCGGAAGCAACCGGCCGCGGGGTAATGATGATTGCCTGCCGGATGATGGATCATCTGGGGCGCAGCTATCAGGATACCCGTGTAGCGGTACAGGGATTCGGCAATGTAGGAGGAGTTGCGGCAAAGCTTTTATATGAACAGGGCTGTACAATCGTTGCAGTCAGCGATGTCAGCGGCGGATTATACTGTGCCAGTGGTTTAAAGGTAGATGAAATCAGGGCTTTCCTGAGCGATCATCCTGGAAAAATGCTTGCGGATTACCACAAAGAGGGCGTTGAACATATTTCCAATGACCAGTTAATTTGCTGTGATACGGACTTTTTGATTCCTGCGGCACTGGAAAACCAGATTACTGCTGAAAATGCAGCGAAAATCCAGGCAAAAGTAATTGTAGAGGGTGCAAACGGGCCGACAACCGTAGAAGCTGATTCTATTTTACAGGACAAAGGGATTATTGCAGTACCGGATATTTTAGCAAACGCTGGCGGTGTTGTTGTATCTTACTTTGAATGGGTTCAGAATTTGCAGTCTTACTATTGGAGCCTTGATGAAGTAAACACCAGGCTGAAAACCGTAATGGACGCAGCATTTGACCATGTTTTTGAATCTGCTGGAAAATACAATACTTCTTTGAGAAAAGGAGCGTATATTCTGGCGATTGGGAAAATCGTCGAAGCGCAGAAAAAACTTGGCTTGTTCCCATAAAAGTTTACTTATATACCTGGAAATTGGGGGTCTGCGAAAGCAGGCTCCCAATTTCTTATGTTCATTATTGGCATAGCCTGAGAAAATCATAAATTTTAGCTCTAAAAAGATCCCCCACATAAAGTCTATAAGAACTATGTGGGGGATGCCTTTTTGTTATGTTTCCGGGTTTAGGGACGCCATCATCGCAAACCGTTGGTTTGCTGGATGGCTGCAAGAGAAAACT
>CAOJXI010000279.1 GCA_948465665.1 uncultured Clostridia bacterium
CTCTTGCAGCCATCCAGCAAACCAACGGTTTGCGGATGATGGCGTACCTAAGACCATAAACCTTACAATTAAGGAATGATTTCGCCGAACCCACGTTAAATATCAAAAAAGGCTCTAAAGAACTGCTTGCATCCGGGCTGTCCAGGAGTTAAAATAAAAAGAACCGATTTATTACAGGGGGGATTTTTTGAAACAGGTTATACTGGACTTCCGCACAATTAAAACTTCAAAACAGATTCACAATCTATTATCTGAGACATTTGATTTTCCATCCTACTATGGGGCTAATCTGGATGCGCTGTGGGATTGCCTTTCAGAAATGCCTTCCAGCGGACAGGATGCAGTCACAATCCTTTTGCCGGAGGCGAATTTCCCATATCCTTCTTACCTGAATAAAGTTCTTTCAACGCTTTTGGAGGCGTTTGAGGCTTTTTCTGTCCCAGACCTTCAAAACAGCAGCGAAATCAGGGATTTCCTTTCGCTCCATGCTTCAGGCGGCAGCCCTGAAACCTGACTTTTCTGTTTTGGGGACAGCTTTTCTATGATTTTTAAGTTGTTCTTGGCATTACTCAATTTTACTACATAATAGGAGGTATTTTCTATGCAATTTTCATTTGACCCTCTAAAATACGCTTATCCATCCCAGCGGAAAGTCATTTATGGCAAAAACGGCATGGTCTGTACATCCCAGCCCCTCGCCGCCCAGGCCGGCCTGGAAATTCTGAAAAAAGGCGGAAACGCTGTCGATGCCGCTATTGCAACAGCCGCATGTATGACAGTGTTAGAACCTACCTCCAACGGCTTAGGCAGCGATGCCTTTGCCCTAGTCTGGATACAGCGCGATTCCAAACTTTACGGGTTAAACGGCAGCGGCCCCGCTCCCATGCTGCTGGATTCCCAAAAGGTAAAGTCCCTTGGATTTGGCGAAGTCCCCCAAAGGGGATGGATCCCTGTCACAGTCCCCGGCGCGCCAGCCGCATGGGCAGCCCTTTCCCAAAGATTCGGCAGGCTCCCTTTAGAACAGGTGTTGGAGCCTGCGGCAGTTTATGCAGAGGAAGGCTATCCTGTTTCACCGGTAACAGCAGCGGTATGGTCTGCCGCCCAACCGGTCTTTGAAAAGGCAAGAAAGACGAATCCAGAAATTTTTAACCACTGGTTTGAGGTTTTTGCCCCTAACGGAAAAACGCCTGCTCCCGGACAGCTCTGGCGTTCCCCGGAACATGCCCGTTCCCTCCGCGAAATCGCCGCTACCCGCGCCGAATCCTTCTACCGCGGGGATATTGCCGATAAAATCGATGCGTTTTCCCAGCAGACCGGCGGTTATATACGCAGGCAAGACCTTGAAGCCTACCAAGCCGAATGGGTAGAACCGATTTCGATTTGTTATAAAGGATTCAATGTCTGGGAAATCCCTCCCAACGGCCACGGAATTGTAGCTTTAATGGCATTAAACATTCTTAAAAACGACAATTTTGCCGCCAGGGATTTAACCGACACCTTCCACAGACAGATTGAAGCTATGAAACTTGCCTTTTCCGACGGGCAAAGGTATGTTGCCGACCCAAGGTTTATGAAAGTTTCTGTTGAACAGCTTCTTTCTGAACAGTACGCCGCCAGCCGCCGGGCATTAATCGGAAATTCCGCATTGTCCCCAGAACACGGAGACCCCCGCTGCGGCGGTACGGTCTATCTTTGTTCCGCCGATAAAGAGGGAAACATGGTTTCCTTTATCCAAAGCAATTACCGCGGCTTTGGTTCCGGCGTGGTGGTTCCGGGTACAGGGATTGCCTTTAATGACAGGGGAAACAATTTTACTCTCAATGAAGAAATGGAAAACTGCCTTGCCCCAGGTAAAAAACCATATCACACCATCATTCCCGGATTCTTGACAAAGGATGGAAGTGCAGTTGGGCCATTTGGCGTTATGGGTGGTTTTATGCAGCCCCAGGGACATTTACAGGTTGTTATGAATACAGTGGATTTCCACATGAACCCCCAGGAAGCTTTAGACGCTCCAAGGTGGCAGTGGACTGGCGGCAAGGAAATCCATGTAGAAAGAAGTTTCCCCTTTGCTGTCAGCGAAGAACTGGTACGGATGGGGCATAAGATAGTTGTCGATGTAGACCCTTCCGGTTTTGGCAGGGGTCAGATTATTTGGAGGAATGGCGACGGCGTTCTTGTGGGGGCAACTGAGCCAAGGGCGGATGGGACTGTTGCTGTATGGTAAATTTTTGTTATTTCCCGATATCCACCCATCCCGCAGCTTTTGCATACCGGTAAAGGGAATCACAGCTTAATTCAATCGCACTGTTGGAACTGCCGCAGGCAGGGAAAACCGTTTCATGTTCTTTCAGGGACTCGTCCAAATATACTTTAACGTCATCTGGAATGGCAAAAGGGCACACGCCGCCTACGCTGTGCCCGATCTTTTCCAACACCTCGTCAGGCGAAGGCATTTTGGCTTTTGTTCCAAAGGCGGCTTTAAATTTTGAATTATCTACTTTTTTATCGCCTGCCATTACTACAAGGATACAGCTCCCGTCTTTCATCAGGAAAGAAAGGGTTTTTGCAATGCGCCCTGGCTGTGTATGCAGCGCCTCCGCCGCAAGCTCTACCGTTGCGCTGGACACTTCAAATTCCATTACTTTATCTGCAAGGCCATACTGTCCAAAATAATTTTTTACCTTTTCGATTGACATTGTAAACGCTTCCTTTTCTTTATAACTGGTAGTTTGTGAGTTCGAGGGAAATTTCCTCTAAATTGTAAGGTTATCGGTCTAGGGACGCCATCATCCGCAAACCGTTGGTTTGCTGGATGGCTGAAAGCGAAAACTTGGAGGTTTTGTCCAACTCTGCGGAGTTGGACGAAGCGGAAGAAAG
>CAOJXI010000280.1 GCA_948465665.1 uncultured Clostridia bacterium
TTAGGTACGCCATCATGGCAAACCGTTGGTTTGCCGGATGGCTGCAAGAGGAAACCTGGAGGTTTTGTCCAACGTTGGCGACGCTAGTTCAGCAGAGCTGAACTGGGACGAAGCGGAAGAAGCCCGCCTAATGGGGCTGCCCGCTCGAAGCTGGCACCAATCCCAATCTTATCCCACGCCCTGAGCAATACCAGCGGGCTTTTTATTTTGAATACTGACGAACTGGTTAGCTTTCATCCTCTTAGGTAAGGTTTCCGTTTGCTTTAAGCCTGCTGGGGATTTCGCGCCTGCGGGCGCGACCATGGCGCCGCCCTGGACCTGCCGGGGGCTTTTGAGGAAAGCCCCCTGGACCCGAAACCTTTTTAATCTGCTTTAGCTTGCGGTTCATCTGGGGGTATCCTTAATCCCACCAGAAAAACCAGAACTTTGATTTAGTGAGGCTATCTGCCAATGTTCCCAACGTTTCATTTTCCCCGGCTTGTTCCACCCTATCGCAGCAAAAAACATACTGTTCCATAGCCAATTCCGCGGCAGCTTTCCGATCCATAACAGGTTTTTCCAAGGTAAACTCTAAAATATCATGAATTGCAGCGGCTGGAACAGCCCCATATTTTTCAAACCATTGTTTTGACAGTGCCATCAAAGTTTCCGGCCCTGGAAATTCATTCCACCCGCCAATACGCAGCCAGGCAAAAACCTGCCAAGGTTTTTCCACAGGCACTTCCGCCAAAACAACCGGCAGGGTTTCTTGGGTTGTAAAATCCCAGTAAGATGAAAAACCATCTACCACTTCCCCTTCAGCGCTTTCATCCATAGCCTCTTTTACGCTTTGGGGATTTGCCTTTAATTTTTTCAGATCATCTTGTATCCAGTCCAGCATCCCCTCAGAAAAATCTTCTGACATGGATTCCTCCAGAAATTTTTTCCGGGCTGCCCGTACCATCTCCATATTTTTGGGATCTTCCGCCCCGCAATTGTACATCATGTCTTCCAGGAGCATTTCCTCCGCCCCCAGGAGAATTGGAGTAAACCCTTCTGACCTGCCCCGTTTTTGGGCTTCCCTGTAAGCCTCTTGAATGGGGTCGTCATCCTCCATCGGTTCAAATACACGGCATGGGCAGTCCATAAAAGCGATAAGCTGGTCTGCCAGTTCCTTTTCTTTTGCAGTCATTGTTGCCTCCCCTTTCCTGTATGGTAGGTTTTATAGCAGTCCAAGGAAATAACGCAGTGCCAATATGGGCTGCGGTATTTTCCTGGATTGCTATAGTATTTACCATTATAATACAGCGTCAGAAAAATGTCCAGTGAATGGGGACAGCAGGATGATATAAAGTCAGTTTCTATAGTTCACATCCTGGGAATCTCCCAAAGCAAAGTATTGAATTGTTTTTTCATCTTTTAAAGGGCGTACAGCGGAAATTCTGCGGTTCTGGGAAGGCGCAAAATAGTAAATGCCGCTTTCAGCACACATGACAGAAGTGCAAAGCGTTTGTTCATATACTTCATAATCAGGGTCTCCCTTTGCCAGCCCTTCCGGTATATCGA
This sequence comes from uncultured Clostridia bacterium, assembly GCA_948465665.1. GTDB lineage: Bacteria > Bacillota > Clostridia > Oscillospirales > Ruminococcaceae > UBA1405. The sequence goes on from CAOJXI010000280.1 coordinate 1,546, forward strand.
CTAAAGCAAAGTTCCTGAACATCCTGGACATGCCATCCAGTTCATTTTCGCCCTGGACTGCAAATTGTTTCATGAAAGCCATCCGTACAAAACGGGAAGGTGATGAATAATCCCCTGGCAGCCCAAAACCGCCGCCCAGCCTTTCGCCAAACTCACGGATTTCAAATCCAGCAATTGTCTGGGAAGGCTTATGCTGGTTGGTGACTCCGGTATAAAGCCGTAAATTGGTACGGTGCCAAATATAGTCAGGGCTGTTTGTCAATACGCCTATTGTCTTCCGGTGGATTTTTAAACCGCCTGCATCTGGTTCAAGAATAATTGTTTCCCCGCTGCAATCGCTGAGAATATAATGGGCCATTAAAGGTTTTCCCTGTATAAGCTCGTCCACCAGAACAACAGAGGATTGCATAAATTCCACTGCTTCTTCCACTTTGGAACATTGGCTGAGGAGGCACGCCAGCAAACGTCCCGGATGGACTGCCGTTTTTCCAGGCCCGCCTGTTTGGCTGTAAACTGCATATTCGGGATAATGAAGCAGCGCGCCCATTAACCCGGCAGTATTTACGCCGTCTACCAGAATTGGCTCACCAAATCCCAGGACTGCCATGCCAGTATAGCTATACTGGGATTTCAGGGAATGATCCCCTGAATGGAGTCCAGGGAAACAGGGAACGCCGGAAGGGACTGCAATCACCTGGTTTGCCCGTAAATCCCCAAATTGATCATATGTGCGGCCTAAAAGGTGTTTCCCGTCTTTGGTTTCCCATGAAAAACTGCTGCATCCAAAATTCATTTTAAAATCCTCCCTAAGAGCCTGTGTAGAATCTCCCCGCACACGTCTTAGCGGCGGATTTTCCGCCCAGACTGCGTTAAAAATCCTTGTAATCCGTCAGGATTGCGCACAGCTCTGCTGTGCACGGATTCTTTGCCTTGCTGGGCATAAAATCCGCTCGCTAATCCGCACACGTTGAGATCCTAAACAGGCTCTAAGAGCCTGTTTAGGATCTAATATTTTGTTTGTTACGCAGATATTGATTTAATAGTATCATAAACCATACAGTAACCGTATAGTCAAGATAAAATATAAAAATTTGTGAAGTAGTATATTAAATGCAAGAAATGGTTTCGACCATTCTTGCATTTATTT
>CAOJXI010000281.1 GCA_948465665.1 uncultured Clostridia bacterium
TATACCATGTTCGCTATGCTCTTTTCTTTGTCCTATTTCATTTTACAATGAACCAGTTTTTTCTTGGACTGCTATAGTAAAGCAAAACTCTACGGAGCGTTTATTGTTTTCTGTAGGGCAAATGTTATAATTGTTGTTGAGGAGGTTAAAATGAACCATATCAAAATCGGCAGGTTAATTTATAAACTGCGAAAAGAAAAACATCTTACACAATTACAATTAGCCGGGAAAATGAACATCAGCGACAAAACTGTCAGCAAATGGGAACGCGGCTTAGGGTGCCCGGATATTTCCCTGCTGGCTGATTTATCTAAAATATTTGAAGTCGATTTAGAAAAACTGCTTTCCGGCGAATTGGATGAAAACGACGCTTGGAGAGGTAATATGAAGAAACTGAAATTTTATGTCTGTCCAGCCTGCGGGAATCTAATCACCGCTACCATGGAGGCCGGTATCTCCTGCTGCGGTAAAAAGCTGCAGCCTGTACTTCCGCAAAAGGCCCCTGAAGATGAAATGCTTAAAGTCGAGATAATAGAAGATGAGTATTTTGTTACTGCCAGCCACCCAATGGAACGAGGACATTTTATTACGTTTGTGGCTTTATTGACAGGGGATACAATTATATTGAAAAAGCAATATCCTGAATGGGAATTGCAGACGCGGATCCCTGCCCTTGCACATGGAAGGCTGTTCTGGCATTGCAGCCAGCATGGATTATTTTACCAGGATATAAAGCCAGCAAGCAGGCAAGGCATATAAGCACAGGATGAGGCGAAAAATTAGAGGTTGAATAGGGTTAATCCTATTCAACCTCTAATTTTCCCCTCCGAAGGTTCAGAAAAACAGTAGTCCCTTTCCCGACCATTGATTCCAGATAAATCTGATGTCCCAGCATGTCCATTGTTTTTTTACAAAGAAACAGTCCGATTCCCGTAGAACGTTTTTCCAAATCTGCCCTTCCGTTATAGCCGGTAAACCCTCTGCTGAACAGCCTGGGGATATCTTCAGCGCGGATGCCGGAGCCGGTATCCTTTACGGCTAAAACACCCTGCTCCGCCCAATAAATGGATACAGAGCCATGGCGTGTATACTTTACAGCATTGGTCAAAACCTGTTCCGATACAAAACAGAGCCATTTTTCATCTGTTAAAACCTCACCGTCCAGCTCCCCAAGCTCCAGCTTGATATGCTTATGAATGAAAAGCACAGAAACCCGCTTGACAGCCTGGTTCACCAGATGCCTGATTGGAACTGACCTGAATTCCAGATCGCGATCTCCCAAACGTTCATACTGCAAAACCATGTCTATATACTGCTCGATTTTAAAAATCTGCTGTACCAGCGCATTTTTATCAATGCTCTCTTCTTTTAGAAGGAGCCCGGCGGCTGCAAGGGGCGTTTTAATCTGGTGTGACCATAGGGTGTAATAGTTTCTTGCAGAGAGGCTTTTCTGTTCGTAAATCCTGGCAGCCGCGCTGCGTTCTGATTCCAAAAGGCGGATGATAGAAAGGTATTGCTGTTCCAGAGGGCTGAAACGGACTCCTTCATGAAGCATAACGTCCAGCATGGGCGCAACCCCTGCCTGTGCATTTGCACATTCAAAAAGTTTTTCTAAAAGGCAGCATTTTTTCCAATAAAAGTAACCTTCCCCAAGCGTAAAAACCAGTTTTAAAACGGATAGCAGCATTATGGTATAAAATGCAGGCCCCTTAGGAAGCTGATACAGGCTGTAAACCAGAAGAAGCATCCCCATAGAAAAGCCAAACGCCAGAAAATCCCAGCGTTTGGTTATAACAAAACGGCACATAGAAGACACAAAGCCAACTTTTTTCATGGCTGAACCTCCTTCTTATCTGAAGGCGCCATATAACCAAGCCCTTTTCTGGTGACAATCCATCCTGACAAACCCATTTCCTCTAATTTTTTCCTAAGCCTGGCGATATTGACAGTAAGGGTATTGTCGTCAATAAAGCTGTCGTCCTGCCAAAGCTGCCGCATGATACTTTCCCTGGAAACTGTACAGCCCTGGTTTTCCAAAAGGGTCTGAAGGATTTTAAATTCATTTTTTGTCAGTTCCAGCGTCTGACCCTGGTAAGAAAGCGCTGCATCGCCAAGGGACAGCACCGCGCCCCTGTATTCCATTTGGCTGGACTGCGAACCAAAGTCATAGGCGCGGCGGAGCAGGGCCTGGATTTTTGCAACGGCAACATCAAGGTCAAAGGGCTTGGCAATAAAGTCATCTGCACCCATGCTTAAAGCCATAACCAGGCTCATATTGTCCTTTGCAGAAGATATGAACAGGATAGGGATTTTACTGACTTTCCGAATTTCCGTACACCAATGATACCCGTTAAAAAAGGGGAGGGAAATATCCAACAGAACTAAATCCGGCTGGACAGCAAGGAACTGTTCCAAAACGGTTTCAAAATCCTCCACTGTCTGCACCTGGTATCCCCATCTCTTAAGCTGCCGGGACAGTACTTGGGAAATAACCTCATCATCTTCCACAATCATAACTGTATATATCATATATACCCTCTTTAATTTTAACGTGGGTTCGGCGAAAAACTTTATTGTTTTCTGCTTTCGGTACGCCATCATCGCAAACCGTTGGTTTGCTGGATGGCTGTAGGAGAAAACTTGGAGGTTTTGTCCAACTCTGCGGAGTTGGACGAAGAGGAAGAAAG
>CAOJXI010000282.1 GCA_948465665.1 uncultured Clostridia bacterium
TTATCCCACGCCCTGAGCAATACCAGCGGGCTTTTTATTTTGAATACTGACGAACCGGTTAGTTATCAGTCTCTTAGGCAAGGTTTCTGTTATCTTTCAGCAAGCTGGGGTATTTCGCGCCTGCGGGCGCGACCAGGGGGCTTTTTAGGAAAGCCCCCTGGACCCGAAACCTTTTTAATCCGCCCCAGCTTATACTTGTCTTAGGCTACTCCCGCAAATTAGCTTTTTGTTAATGCTTGAAAACAGGAGGGAACTTAATTATGGCTGGCCCCAAATTTACTATGGGTGTTTTAGGACTGGGGGAGGGCAGGAGCATCCTATCCGCAGTATTGAACAGCCCATATTGGGATATTGGAAATATCTGCGATCTCAACGAAACCCTTTGCAAAGATCGCAAAGAAGAATTTGGCTTAACACGATACACCACCAAATATGAAGACATGCTTTCCGATCCATCCATAGATGTAATCGGCATATACACGCCGGATCAGCTCCATGCCCAACACGTCAAAATGGCATTAGAGGCTGGAAAAAACGTCCTATGCACCAAACCGCTGATGATTAACCTGGATGAAGCCAAAACCTTATTGGACTGTCAGAAACGGACAGGCGGCATAGTATTTGTAGGGCAAAGCTCCCGGTATTTTGAACCTGCCCGGCGGCAGCGGGCGGATTATGAAAAAGGCCGCCTGGGAAACCTGATTGCAATGGAAGCGCATTATATCAGTGATTCCAGATGGTTCCTGGAACGGGATTGGAGCCGCCGCCCCGGATTTTCCTGGATGTATAACTTTATGATACACGCGGTAGACCTGGCTGCATGGTACCTCCCCGACATTTCCGAGGTGTACGGTGTTGGGGCAGTCAGCGCCAATACAAAAGCCTATAACCTTTCAGTTCCAGATACATTGAGGTTTATCTTTAAGGAGGAGTCTACCGGACGGTTTGCGACTGTCGGCGGGGCGTATGCTTCCCCAGCCTTGGGGAGCGGGATAGAACAATCTATCAGCTGCACTCTCCGCGGAGATAAGGGAGTCTCCCGTGCCGGATATCCAAAATTAAAATATGAGCATCATTTTGATGGGAACAGGCATCATGTAGAAACCTTTGATGATTTACACAGCTATTATTTCCGGTTTGAAGGGGAAACACACCACGCCGGGGAATACCAAAACTACATAGAGCAAATGGCGGAGGATATGTTAGCAGGGCGCACTCCGAAACCGGATTTAAAAGAGGCTGTCCATACTTTGGCAGTTATGGAAGCAATGGAACGTTCTATGGAAACAGGAAAGCCTGTGCAGGTAAGCGATATTTTAAGCCGACGGGGAATTGCCCTGTAAACATTCCTCATAAAAAAGGAGATGAAAAGCAGTTGAAAAAAGTTTGTTTTATAGGCTCCTGCGGACATTCAGGTTCTGCGGTATCCGTAATTTGTGAAAATCCATCCGAATATGAGGTTCCCGCCGTTTGTGCTGGAGCGGCAGGGGTCAGTATGGAGAAGGTCGTTAAAAATCTTACTGCAAAAGGTTTTCCAGAACCAAAAGAATATTTGGATTATCAGGAGATGCTGGATCAGGAAAAGCCGGATATCCTTGTTGTAGACGCGTATTTCTGCGACCATGCGAAAATGTCCATAGCTGCCTTGAAACGGGGGATTCATGTTTACTGTGAAAAACCTGCCGCGACTGATTTGGAGGATTTAGACCGGTTGGAAGCTGCATACCAAAAGGCAAAGGGTAAAGGCGTTCATTTTGCCTATATGCTTACTACACGTTATGACCCATGGTTTTATACGGCGTACCAGGCTGTTCAACAGGGGGCGGTCGGCGAAATCCGTATGTTGAATGGGCAGAAATCCTATAAGGCAGGAAAACGGGGTGTCTTGTACCATCAGCGGGATACCTACGGTGGGACGATTCCCTGGGTTGGGATTCATGCGCTGGACTGGGTACTCTGGTTTTCCGGCAAACGGGTTAAGAAAGTTTCTGCTGTACAGTCTGCAATCGCTAATAATGGCAACGGAACAATGGAAGCTACTGCAATTTGCTTATTCCAATTGGAAGATGAAGTGGCTGCACATATTAATATTGACTACCTCCGCCCCCAGACTGCTAGTACACATGGGGATGACCGTATCCGCATTGCGGGGACAAAAGGTGTAATTGAAGTGCGCGGAGGTCAGGTTTATTTGATTAATGGGGATGAGCAGGGGGAGAGGATACTTCCTTTACAACAGCCGCCGAGGATTTTTCAGGATTTTGTGGATAGTTTGGATGGGGAAAAGGAGTGTATGATTACAGCAGAACAATCGCTTTATTTTACAAGGGTGTGCTTGACAGCACAAAAGGCTGCTGATAGCGGATTGTTGATAGAAATGTAGTATTGGTAAAGCAAATTTGCGGGAGAAAGCTAAGACGAGTACAAGCTAGGGCGGATTAAAAAGGTTTCGGGTCCAGGGGGCTTTCCTAAAAAGCCCCCTGGTCGCGCCCGCAGGCGCGAAATACCCCAGCAAGCTTAAAGCCAAGGTAAACTTCGCCTAGAGGCAGAACCTAACCGCTTCGTCAGTATTTTAATAAAAAGCCCGCTGGAATTGCTTCGGGGGTGGGATAAGATTGGGATTGGTACC
>CAOJXI010000283.1 GCA_948465665.1 uncultured Clostridia bacterium
CAGCTCTGCTGAACTCAGCCCGCCAGAGTTGGACAAAACCTCCAAGTTTCCTCTTGCAGCCATCCAGCAAACCAACGGTTTGCGGATGATGGCGTACCTAGAAGCGAAAACCTTACAGTTAAGAGGTTTTTCCCTCAAACCCATGTAAAATGCCCGCCTATCGTTTATATTCATCGTCAATGAAAGCGAATTATTTAACGGTGAGTATAAAAGACAGACGGGCATTTTTCATAGAGTCCGCATTGAAAAGAAAAGCGAATTATGATAAGATTGAAAAGGAGTAATCGTTTTTTCAGCAAATATAGAAAGGACAAAATAAAATGGAACAACCGAACGCTTTACACAAATGGGGGGATATGGGAAACGGGTTCTACCGAAACCCTGTCCTGAACGCCGATTATTCTGACCCGGATGTCGTCCGTGTCGGAGGGGATTTTTATATGGTGTGCTCCGAATTCCATTATATGGGGATTCCTGTCCTCCATTCCAAGGATTTAGTCAACTGGGAAATTATCGGTAAAGCATATGATCGTTTGGATATCGCCCCACAGTACAGCCGGATGGAAGCATATGGCCGCGGAAGCTGGGCGCCGTCCATTACCTACCATGACGGATGGTTTTATTTATATTTCTGTACCCCCACGGAAGGGCTCTTTATGACCAAAACACAGAATCCAGCCGGTTCATGGGAGCCGCTGCATTGTGTCTATGCTACAGAAGGCTGGGAAGACCCATGCCCCTTCTGGGATGACGACGGCAGCGCCTATTTAGGACACAGCGTCCTGGGGGCAGGGCCGATTATTGTCCATCGGATGTCGCCGGATGGGAAAAGCCTTTTGGATAACGGAAAAGTTGTCTATGTTGGAAAAACTGCGGAAGGGACAAAATTTTATAAAAGCCACGGCTATTATATGCTGGTTATCCCGGAGGGCGGCGTCGGAAAGGGCTGGCAGACGGTTCTTCGTTCTAAAGAAAGCGTTTATGGCTCGTTTGAAAGAAAAGTCGTTTTGGAAACCGGCAAAACCAATGTTAATGGCCCTCACCAGGGTTCGCTGATTGAACTGGATAACGGCGAAAGCTGGTTTATCCACTTCCAGGATACAGGGGCTTTGGGGCGCGTCTGCCATCTCCAGCCTGTTTCCTGGGAGGATGGATGGCCGGTTATGGGCGCTCATGGGGAACCTGTTTCTGTTTTCAAAAAACCGGATACAGGAATCACCTGCAATCCTTCCCGTCCCCAAACTTCCGATTCGTTTGAAGGTTCCTCTTTGGGGCTTCAATGGGCCTTTAACCATAACCCTGTTGACGGGAAAGTTTCCCTTACGGAACAGCCGGGAGCTTTACGGATGCACTCTATGGAAGCCGACAGCCTGCTCAACGCCCGAAATACCGTGACGCAAAAGCTGATGGGGCGCAAAGGCCAGATTACAGTCCGCCTTTCCGCCGCCGGCATGGAGGACAGCCAAAGGGCAGGGCTGGCGATTCTCGGCGGCAGGGCTGAAAACTGGATTGAAGTTCAGAAACAGAATGGTAAACTTTTTATAGAGGCTGTTGCCGGGGGGATTGCTGCCCATGGCGCTGAGGTTGGAAATTCTGTCTGGCTCCGCTGCGATGTTAATCTGGACAGCATTACCTGTTTTGCTTTCTCAATAGACGGCAAAGGGTTTATGCCTTTGGGCGGCCCATGTGAAATGATTAACGGGTTCTGGAAAGGCGCTCGTCCGGCTTTGTATACTTTCCATACTTCTCCCGCTGAGGCTGGGGGCTATGCTGACTGGTACGGTTTTACCTACGAGATGCTGGACTGAAAAAGAGCCTGTTCCGCCAACCCGGAACAGGCTTCTTATACTAATCGTTTTCCACAGGCCAAAGGTTTCTCGTATCTGCGGGGAGCAGGACAATTTCTTTCCTTTCCAGGCGCTTTAAGGCTTCAAACAAGAATGTTTGGGCAAGGCTTGGCGTAACAACCTGTTTTTTTGCTTCCTCCAGGGAAAACCACTGTGCTTTATCAACTTCGGGCGTAATCCCGCTTAAATCTTCGCTGTCCACTACAGTGATATAATGGAGCATTAATGTATTGGAAGGGGAAAAATAAGTGCTTCTGACAAATGCCATTTCTGTAACCTTCATCCCCATTTCTTCCCGAACTTCCCGGACTACGGCATGTTCCGCGTTTTCACCCTTGGAGACATATCCTGCAACCAGCACGTTCCGGGGCTTCCCATACTGCTGGATTAACAGGGCTTTTGTACGGTCTGGAGACAGCAGGGTTGTACTCATCGCTGTACTGAAAATAGGGAAACGGTATTTCCCGCATTTCGGGCAATAGGGGACGATCCCCTCTCCCTCAAGCTCCCTTGGGACAAGTTTTGTTCCACATTCATAACAATGTGTCAATTTGGATTCCTCGCTTTCATATAAGTTTCTGTTGGGTCTTTTTATTTAACGTGAGTTCGGCGGAAAACTTTATGTTTTTCTGCTTTCGGTACGCCATCATCAGCAAACCGTTGGTTTGCTGGATGGCTGCAAGAGGAAACTTGGAGGTTTTGTCCAACTCTGCGGAGTTGGACGAAGAGGAAGAAGCCCGC
>CAOJXI010000284.1 GCA_948465665.1 uncultured Clostridia bacterium
TTGGACAAAACCTCCAAGTTTTCTCTTGCAGCCATCCAGCAAACCAACGGTTTGCCATGATGGCGTCCCCAGAACGGGAAACCATAAAATTAAGATTTAATCAGTCCCGCACCAGCAAGCAGTACGCACCGCAGGGACGAACCCGTAAAGGATGGAACGTACCCTCTCCAAAAACAGCCTCAGCCTTTTGGCGGAACTCGGAAACCATCTCCAGCGGGACATAAACCTGTACCGCTCCTGCAAATCCCCCGCCATGAACCCGGCAGGCGCCTTTGCCTTTCAGGAATCCCTTGCATAACGCCAAAGCCAGAGGAATCCCCTGTTCTTCAGGATGGGACGGGCTGTATGTATTTTGCAGGTACATAAAAGAGGAATCTCCTGATGCGCTAACCGTATCCAAAAAGGCGTTAAAATTCCCCTCTTTCAAATACCCCGCCAAGTCCGCAGCGCGTTGGTTTTCCTGGAAAAAGTGGATGGCGCGCAGTACAGCGCGATCCCTGCAGACAGTACGAAGTTCCGGTATAGAACTGAAAAATACGGATTCTTCCACATCCCGCAAAACACCTTTTTGAAAGAAATGGGCAACATTTCCCATTTCCTGGGGAACTGCCGCATAGTCCGGGGTAAGGTCTGTATGGTTTCCGCCAGTGTCTACAATGCCCAAAGTATACCCATAGCGTTCCACATCAAAGTCAATCCGTTCGATTTCGGGTTCTTCCGGGTTTCTAAAATCCATAGCGGCAAACCCGCCGACAGCGCTGGCGGATTGGTCTAAAAGCCCGGATGGTTTTCCAAAATAGACGTTTTCCGCATACTGCCCGGTTTTAGCAATTTCAACAGGTGAAATTTCCCCCTGGTTATAAAGGTAATTCAGCAAAGAGCCGACAAGCACCTCAAAAGAAGCTGACGACGACAGCCCTGAGCCTTTCAGTACATTATTCGTTGTATAAACTTCCATCCCGCCGATTTTCCGCCCAAGCTGCCGGAACCGGGAACAAACTCCCCGAAGCAGGGAATTTGATTTATTGATTTCCTCCGAATGGATTTCTAAATCAGATAAATCGACATAATTCATCGGATACCCTTCCGACTGGAGATGGATTGTAAAGTCCTCCACCTTAGCAGCTACCGCCAGTATGTCCATATCCACCGCAGCCGCTACAACCCTGCCATGCTGGTGGTCAGTGTGGTTGCCGCCAATTTCCGTCCGTCCAGGGGCGGAAATCAGTTCCACATCCTTTTCCCCGAAATTCTCAATAAAACAGTCAATAGCCCTGCAATAACGCTCCCTTTGAACCTCCAGAGCCTTTTCCCCGTACAAATACAGCAGTTGTTCGTCAAACCTTTTTTCTAAAAGCGCTTTTTTGTACAATCCAGCAAGCATATTCATTCCCCTTTCTGATTCAAGGTTCCTTTTCCGTTTCTCAAACAAAAAGAAACCCCTCTATTACCATGATACTGGAAAGGCTGCAAAATTTCAACGGAAAGAATCAGATTTTTTCATGGACGATTGTTGTGTTTTTGTTTTAAATCGTTTATAATAATAGCCATACGGCGTATTTCCCTTGAAATAATATCTAAATTTAGAGGAGGAGACAGCATGGCTTCAGAGTCAGCTACTGGTAATCACAACATGGAAAACGGTTCCTTCAAATACTCCTACAAAACAAAAACGAAGGAAAGCCTTGCTTTGGCCGTTTATAATACCGGTATGCAGCAGTGCGAAAGCGGTTATTCCTGGGGGCCTGCTGTCCGGGATCACTTCCTCATCCATTATATTATTTCGGGAAAAGGTTCTTATGAGTGCGGCGGGGAATCTTATTCCCTTCAGGCAGGCGATTTATTTTTAGTATATCCAAACGAAGTTGTTTCCTACTGCGCCGACAAGGACGAGCCATGGCAGTACTGCTGGGTCGGTTTTAATGGTACGGAAGTGCAGAGGATGTTAAATCTTACCCCCTTCCGGCGCGACAACCTGGTTCTTTCCCTTCCAGACCAGGAACTTTGCCGCCGCTTGATCGATATTTACGAAGCCCGCGGCAACAAGCCTACCGACGAACTGAACATGATTGGACGGCTTTATCTCTTTTTAGGGAAAATGGTAGAGCTCCGGGGCGCCGAACGTCCTGAATCCGACGTTACCAGCGATTACATCGAAACTGCTTTGAAGTTTATTCAATATAATTACTCGCACTCTATTGATATTACCAGCATTGCCGCCAGCATCAAAATCAGCCGCAGCCATCTTTACCGTGTTTTTATTAAACATTTGGGGCTGTCGCCTAATGATTATTTAACCCAGTACCGGATTAACCGTGCGTGCGCTTTGCTGAGAAACTCAAATTTAACTATCTCCAACATTGCCAATTCTGTTGGTTATGATGATCCATTGTATTTTTCACGGGTTTTTAAAAAGGTGAAGGGGGTTTCCCCTACCATCTACCTCAAGAATATAGGCTTAGAAGATGATGAGGAAAATTAACGCGGGTTTAATGAATTTTTAAGGTTATCGCTCTTAGGTACGCCATCATCCGCAAACCGTTGGTTTGCTGGATGGCTGAAAGCGAA
>CAOJXI010000285.1 GCA_948465665.1 uncultured Clostridia bacterium
TTTCGCTTTCAGCCATCCAGCAAACCAACGGTTTGCGGATGATGGCGTACCTAAAGCAGATAAACCTGAAATGGAGTCCGGCAAAAATAAAAATTTTTAAAAGCTGACGTGAAAAAGGTCTTAAATATGTTATTATAAATAAAGGGATTTTCTTTTATAAAAAAGGAAATGAAAGGAGCAGTACATTATGTTAAAATATTTTGCAGCCGCAGGACTTGTTTTCGTGTGCTTGTTGCAGGGATGTACTTCATCAGGAGAAAGCGTTATTGCAGATTCCATCCAAAAGGTAGATTTAAAGGTAGAAGCTTTAGAAAAAGTAAACATATCCTCTGGCAGCGGCAGCTTTAACATCCATCTGGCTGAGGATGGCAGGCCCTATGTAAATATGCAGACCAAAATACGCGGGCTCCATCTTGGCCCAACCCCCTCTTTAATTGTTGAAGAAACGGGAAATTCTACCGATATCCGCACCAGCAGCGGCGGATGGCTGAGAATAGGCTCCATCCAAACGGAAATTAACCTGTATCTTCCTGAAAACACCGTTAAGGAGCTGAAAGCGAGCATTGGCTCCGGCTATTTTTATTGTGATGAACTCAATTTAGAGAACCTGGAATTCCGCCTTGCCAGCGGTTACGCCAATATGGACATGATTTCAGCAGACAGTATGCTCCTTCATGTTGACAGTGGAAACCTTGGTTTGTACAATGCAGAAGCAGATGAGATGGAAATAAAGATTTCTTCTGGTGGAATTAATGTTGAAACCTTTGGCGATCCTACTGCATTAAAGGCATCGATTTCCTCTGGGTATCTTTCTTTTGACGGGGGCATTTCCCAAGGGGAACTGAAATGCTCCAGCGGCACACTTGACGTTGCTTCTTCTATCCTTCCCGAAACGCTGGACTGTATGGTATCCAGCGGGGATGTTTATCTGGCACTGCCCCAGAAAGAGGCGGAAGATACGGGATTTACAGCCTCTTATAAGGTGTCCAGCGGAGACTTTTACAACGAATTCCCCCATTTGGATAATGATAAAAAGGATAAACAGGTGACAGGCAAGGGGGAAAAGGAATATAACTTTAAAATAGCCAGCGGAAGCGTGACGCTGACGCAGCACGAGGATGATTAAAATAAGAGGGAGAAATAAGAGTAAAAATGAACTTAATGATAGTAAGCACTTTGCCTGCAAATGACCCGCAGGCACAAAAAGCTGTCCGCTTTCTCACTTCCAAAGTAGATTGCAGCAGGGTATTCTATACAGAAGAAATGAAAATCAGCCCTTGCCTTGGATGCAACGCCTGCTGGCTGAAAACGCCGGGGAAATGCGCTTTACATGATGACTATGAGCAAATTTTAAAAGGATGCCTGCAATATGATGCCGTTGTCCTGCTTTCAGGGACTTCTTTTGGCTTTATCCATTCCGCAATGAAAAACGTAATTGACCGCCTGCTGCCCCTTGCAACCATGTATATCTGTGTCCAGGATGGGCAGATCCGCCATGTCCCACGCTATCAAAAGGATTACCGCTTTCTGCTCCTCTATTCCGGCAAGGGGGATGAAGAATACCTAAAATACTGGATGGAACGCTTTACTTTAAACTTCTATGGAAAAAGCCTGGGTGTGTTCCCTCTGGAAAAATGTGAGGAGACATTACAGTGCATTTAACCATTATCAGCGGGGCAGCGCGCCCCCAAAGCAGGAGCAACACTGCCAGAATCATTGAAGCCTTTTCCGAAGGGATACATGCCGGAGGACATACTACGGAGGTATGGTATCTGTCCGACCGGAGACAATGGGGGCAGGCCCGCTCTGCCTTTGAGAAAAATGAAAATATTTTGTTTGCCCTCCCCCTGTATGTGGAGAATATCCCAGGGCTTATGCTGGAATTTTTAGAGGGCCTTTCCCCAAAAGAAAAACCGGGAACCAAAATGGCATTTTTAATCCAGGGCGGGTTTCCAGAGGCTTCACAAAGCCGCTGCTGCGAGCGTTTTCTGAAAACGCTGCCACAGCAGTTAAACTGCGCCCATGCCGGGACGCTGATAAGAGGGAATATGTTTGGGGTTCGTCTCTTGGGAAAGAAGTTGGGCGGCAGGCTTGTACAGCCCTTTACAGACATGGGCCGTCTCTTTGCAGAGTATGGGGAATTCCGCCCAGAGATTGTTTCCGGTTTCGCGGGGCCGGAGTACCTGCCGGAAAAACAGCTCCGCCAGATGGGCGGCATGGGCAATTATATTCAAAGATGGTCTATGAGAATTGTTGCGCGGCGGCTGGGATGCCGGGAAAAACTGGATGCCAAGCCTTATCATGAGGTATCCCCTGTTCAGAGGAAACAATAAGGGCTGTCCGGCAGGCAAGGGCTATGAATGTTTTTCAATCTATGAGAAAAAAGGCTGCTGCCAGCGGGTATATGAGCAACGAAGAAATTGAAGCAGAAATCGCTGCTGTGCGCCGGGGAGATAATTAACGTAAGTTCGATGAAAAGTCCCTCTAAACTATAAGGTTTCCGGTCTTAGGTACGCCATCATCCGCAAACCGTTGGTTTGCTGGATGGCTGC
>CAOJXI010000286.1 GCA_948465665.1 uncultured Clostridia bacterium
CGCGCTGAACTGAACCCGCCAGGCGCGAAATACCCCAGCTTGCTGAAAGAAAACGTAAATCTCGCCTAAGAGCCTGATAACTAACCACTTCGTCAGTATTCAAAATCAAAAGCCCGCGGGAATTGCTTCGGGGGTGGGATAAGATTGGGATTGGAACCAGCTTCGGGCGGGCAGCCCCATTAAGCGGGCTTTCTTCCTCTGTGTCCAAGTTCAGCTCTGCTGAACTCAGCCCGCCAGAGTTGGACAAAACCTCCAAGTTTCCTCTTGCAGCCATCCAGCAAACCAACGGTTTGTCATGATGGCGTACCTAATACCGATAACCTTGCAATTAAGAAAGTTTTCCGTCGAATCCACATTAAATACAGTCACACAAAGCCATATTTTTACTTATATTGGTAAGGGGGGCACCCTAATTTCCCCAACTTCCAGCAAAGAAGGTGTTATTTTGCATCTACTGTCTGTAATATTATTTGCCGTTTCATCAAACCTGGATAATCTGGTTGTCGGCTTGTCATATGGTCTTAAAAAGGTACATATCCCCTTCTTTTCTTCCCTGTTAATAGGTTTTGTTACATTTGGCGGAACAATCCTGTCCATGGTGCTTGGACAAAAACTGCTCCCATTTCTGCCCCAAAAAGTTTCGCAGCTTTTAGGAAGCGCTATTATCCTGGTAATGGGGGGATATGGAATATTGTGTTTTTTAATCAAACGCCGTCAGCCTGGTTGCCGCCAAGACGGCAACCAGGCTGAACCAAGCCTTTCCCCTCGCCGTTTAAAAGCATCTGAAGCTGTTATTTTAGGGATGGCGCTGGCGGTAAATAATGTAGGTCTTGGAATTGGCGCAAGCATTTCTGGATTGGGAGCCATTCCGACTTCTATCGGGTCACTTTGTTTCAGCATGGTTTTCCTCACTGTCGGCAACCATGCCGGAAAACGCTGGCTGTCCGGCTTCATCGGCTGCTATGCAGAGCCTATTGCCTCTGCTGTAATGCTTATCCTGGGATTATATGAGATGTTTTCATAAATCCGTATATAAATCATATTTTTAATCTATATATCAATGTTTTCATCTCTTTTCATTGTAATTTCGTTTGCAATTTCTTCACAAAGAAATCTGTTCATTCTAACTAAAGTATGCTATAATAGGTGGAAGATTGACAACCGTTATAAATCCTGTCAAAAACATTCCCTCAGCTTGGAGGTTCCTATTATGAAGATAGCGTTATTTACAGAAACCTATCTGCCCCACATCAATGGGGTAGCAACACATGTTAAAATTTTGAAAGATGGTTTAGAACAGCTTGGTCATCAGGTTTTAATTGTAACCGCAGATATTAATACACACCGTCATTATCTGAAAGACAATATCCTTCACTGTCCCGCCTTGGAAATGAAACGGCTGTATGGCTATGGCTTATCGTCGCCGGTAAATATCCGGCGTTTAAAAATAATAGAGGATTTTGGCCCGGATGTCATCCATATTCATACCGAATTCAGTATTGGGCTGTTTGGCGTGTCGGCGGCACGTATCCTGAAGGTTCCCCTGATTTATACCCTCCATACCATGTACGACGAATATATTTATTATGTTGCCCCACGTCCGTTTGTTAAGGTGACAAAACAATTTTCACACCGCTATATTAAATTTTTTGCAGAACACGCCGCCTGTATTACAGGCCCTTCTAAAAAATGTGAAGAATATCTTAAAAATGCCAATGTGGACGGGAATAAAGAGGTTTTTGTCATTCCAAATCCTGTTGAATTGGATTCTTTCTCTCCCGGACAGGTATCCGAAGACGCTAAAAAGGCTTTCCGCGAACGCTACAATCTGTCGGAGGGCACTACTCTGGCGTGTTTTGTCGGACGTTTGGGGCGGGAAAAAAGCGTGGATGTCTTACTGCGGAACTGGGCGGACGCTATTCGGCCGGAAGACAATTTACATCTTATTGTGATTGGTGACGGCCCTGTTAAAGCTGAACTGGAAGAAATATCCCATAAATTAGGTTTGGATGAAATGGTTACTTTTACCGGAAAGGTTGACCACAACGCCCTGCCTCCTTATCTTGCGTCCTGCGATGTTTATGTAACTGCTTCGCTATCGGATACAAACTCTATTTCCATGAAAGAGGGCATGGCTGCCGGGCTGCCTGTGCTCCAGCTCTACGATGAACTGAATGCCGATCAGGTTCAGGATGGGATCAATGGCTTTGTATTCCACAATGCGGAGGATTTCGCCGACAGGCTACGGATGATTCGGGATATGCCCCAGGAGGAACGGGACAAGCTTCATCAATTAGTTATGGAATCAGTCAGCAAATACAGCGCGGCAAACCTTGCAAAAAATCTTTTGAATGTTTATGAAAAAGCTGTTGCGGATTACTGCGAACCGGTTCCCGTTTACGCCCGTTTGAATATTAAATAGCATGGTTTTGGTGAAAGGCTTCCTTAATTGCAGGGCTTGCGGGTTTAGGTACGCCATCATCGCAAACCGTTGGTTTGCTGGATGGCTGAAAGCGAAAACTTGGAGGTTTTGTCCA
>CAOJXI010000287.1 GCA_948465665.1 uncultured Clostridia bacterium
GGGAAAGATTTTCTGACTTTGAAAATTTTCTTTTTCAGGTAAAAAGCGAATTTTGACAAATATTATAATGGAGGTTACATATATGTCTGTTTCAATCTGCGGAACCGACTGTACACAATGTGACGATTACGGAAAATGTAAGGGCTGTGCCGAAACAAACGGCAAACCCTTCGGCGGAGATTGTATCGTTGCCTCATACTATTGCGGGAAGGGAAAAATGGCCTTCTGCGAATTCAAGGCAAAGCTGATAGCCGCGTTTAACGCCCTTGGCATTGAAGATATGGAGCAAGTGACTGATCTCAACGCCCTGCACAGCGCGTTTGTCAATCTGGAGTATACCCTGCCCGGCGGACAGGCGGTAAAATTCTGGGATGACGACAAGATTATTCTGGGAAACCAGCTCCACAAAAGGGACAGCGACAGGTGCTACGGCATCGCGGCGGATGAGAAATATCTTCTGGTCTGTGAATACGGGTGCCAGGGGGCTGATGCGGAGATTATTGTTTTTAAGAAATGGAATTAAGCAGTAAATGAGGGGGGGGACAGCATTCTGGGCTGTCCCCCCCTTCAACGTAATCTTCATAAAACCTGTCACATCCAGAAATAAGCTTTCCTTTCCCTTCCATCCAGTGCGTCACTTCACGGGATGGCGTAAATTGCGTCCAGTCCTCGTTTTCAACATTGCAATCCGGCGCAATACTGCCTACGCAGAATTCATGTTTACAAAGTCCTGATACTTTTTCCAATACTCTGTCTGCAATAATTAAATGCGTAACCCATGACGCCATATCTATCCTCCCGAAATAAAATTATCATCCTCCACACTGTTTTTCAATTTTCTACTGAATTCCAGTCAATCATTTTTTCATTGGCACATACCCTGCGCAGTTCTTCCCGGACTTCCATCAGCGCGAAACCCAGAAGGTTTTTGCCCTTCCATTCCATCGGGTTTTGGGCATCCGGGGATTTTTCCCCCATCCGAATCCCCCAAACGCCGTCGTAAGGGCTTGCCTCCACGAGAATTTTGTCCCCGGTGGACAGAAGGAAGGTTTTCAGCTTGGGATTTTGGATAAACTTCAAATAGTTCCCGTTTAAAACAATAGAGTATTTACAAGCGTCCCAAACAGCCTGGTCAAAGTTCTTCACCTTCCTGCCCAAGGCTTTTATCTTGTTCGGCTCAGTGCTTTCCATGATCTTTGCACAGATTTCCTTGTCCCCAAAGAGGCGGGCCTTTTCCGCCATCATATACTGCTCCATACAAATGTAATGGTCGGTATCACAGCTAAATTCCGATGGGTACCACTGGCTGAAACATTCCGGTCCGATATCCGCTTTCTTCTTTCCACCCCAGAAGAAACAAAAGTCCATCTGCTCCCCTGCCTGGTAGCGCTTTTGCAGCATGGCAATATCCAGCATGGGAACTCCCCGCTCCCGCCAGAAATTCACAATATGCTCTTCATTAGAATACCAGAGTATCCCATTTTCCGGCTCCTCTTCTTCCTCATCATCCAAGTCCTGCCAAAAAGTCGGCTGAGGGAACAGTTTTTCCCATTCTGCCAGTTCTTGTTCCGGCAGGGTATCCAGCCAATCCCACAGTTTATATTTATAATCCTCTCCCGCTCCCATTCTCCAGCCAATGGAGAACTGGCTGAGCCAGGGATACGCCAGCCAGAGCGGGGGCATGTACTTTTTCGATGGCATTGGTTCTGTCTCCTTCCTGTCGCTGTTGTCTTTTTCCGTCAATAAAGCCCGGCCATCCTCCTGAAACCCGCAGTTTTCATATATAATCTTAAATTATAATTCGTTCATCAATTCTCCGAACTACACTATTCGTGTATGCAGTAAAATATTTTAGCCAAAATCCGCGAGCTGTTGGATTAAAACTTTCAAAATCCACTCCAAGTCTGGTATAGCCTTCTCCTTTCAACACAGATATAGTAAAGTTCAGTAAATTTTGATATAATCCCTTACCCCTGTGTTCCGGCAGACAGTATGCACCTCTGATATGACGATAGGTGTCACCCATTGCAACAAACGTTTCGCCGGGAACCGAAATTTTTACAAACGCACATATTTTTCCGTTCTGCTTTGCCACAAAGTAACGTGCCCCTTCCTGCATTGAAGACGCTGCAAACTCCTCTTGTATTTCTGGCTCACGATTCATAAAGGAAGGGCTTTCTCGGTAATGGCGATATAATGCTAAATGAAGTGGATAGATTAAATGACATTCTGCTTTTGACAATTCAACGAAATCGTAGCCGAAACAAATTTCACAATTAATCAATTCCATCGGACGGATAGCATCTAAACAGCGCAAACCGAACCCATAACGGAAAAACTGTTGTTGAAGTGCTTCATCATGGGCATATAAGCAAATTGCATGGGAAACCGCCCCGGTCTTTATCCATTTTTCTCCTGCCGCCTGATACATGGCTGCATAAATTTGGGGGCGGTTTTTAGAAACGGCTGCATTTGCACCCATAGGAGAAAAAATCCCTCTCACATCAGTGGC